>JAEXTR010000128.1 GCA_023406915.1 Bacteroidota bacterium | reverse complement strand
GCTTCAAGCCTATTCTGCCCAATTCAATCAATGATGGACAAAAGCTGTCGAACTATCTCACCCTGCTTGCATTAAACGCACCACTGAAAATTCCTTACTCCTTTGATTCCCTTGAGATACCTTTCAGTGCAGTGTGCACAGATCTTGAAACCGGTGAAGCGGTAATCCTGAAACAGGGATCACTGAGTCTCGCACTGCGCGCCAGCGCCAGCGCATCATTTCTGCTTGCACCGGTAAAGGTGGATAGCCAGCTGCTGGTTGATGGCGGCCTGGTTGCCAATACCCCCGTTAGTATAGCGCGTGAACAGGGCGCAGAATTTATTATTGCGGTGAACACCACCAGCCCGCTGAATACAAAAGAGATGCTTGAACTCCCTTGGATGGTGGCTGACCAGGTGATCAGTATCCCTATGCGGAAGCTTGACAAAACTCAGCTTGAGCTTGCAGATTTTGTGATTGAACCCGATGTCAGATTCAGGGCAACAGACTTCGATTCCATTGATACTGCCGTCCGTGCAGGATATGATAAAGGAATAGAAATGCTGCCCGCCATTCATGAGGCATTGATGAAGCGGCTGAAGGTAACACTGATCAGTGAAAATTCGTCCGTGCTGCGGAATATTCTGCCCCCTGCTGATGGTGCCCCGGGATACGATTTTATTGCGTCTTATGCAGGGAGGGATTCAGTGCTTGCGGGTGAAATCCTCTTTGATCTGGTGCGCTTTCAGCAACAGGTGAATGCAGACAGCGTGTATGCTGATATCAGGGTAACCAGCAGTGGTACCGGGGTGGTCTTTCATGCAGTTCCTAAACCCAGAATCTCTCAGGTAACGATATTGGGCAACACCCGGCTTGATGATCTGTTGCAGGATGGTGTGCTTGCTGATTATATCTATACTGAGTATTGTGGTGCAAAGGGTGTACGCATTGTAAAAAGTATTATTCGTGAGTATAAGCGGAGGGGATATTCCCTTGCGGAAGCTGATCATGCAGCTTTTGATCCTGCAACTGGAGTATTTACGGTCAGTATTTCGGAAGGTATTATTGACTCCCTTATTATAAAGGGAAATGAGAAAACAGACAAAACAGTAATCACCAGAGAGATTCCACTTTCACAGGGATCGTACTTTAACTCAGAGGCAATGGAGCGTGGGTTAAGAAATCTGAGGGCAACAAATCTGTTTGAAAATATTGTGCTCTATGTTGAGCGGTCAGATAACAGGAATACCGTAACCCTTGATGTGAAGGAGCGTGAATCAGGAATCCTGCGTCTGGGCTTTAAACTTGCCGATGAAAACACTCCACGGGTGAATCTGGATATCAGGGATGAGAACATCTTTGGTTCGGGCACAGAGCTGGGCGGAAATTTTCTGGTCAGTCCGCGTGACACCCGTCTGCGGATTGAGCACCGTGCAAACCGGGTATTTAATACTTTTCTGACGTATAATATCAACGCCTATTATCAGAGCCAGATTGTTTATACCTATAAAGACAGCGCACTGAAAAACGATAAGGGGTTTGAAAAGAAGCGCACCGGTGAATATAAGCAGGAGTTTGCCGGGATGGCATTAGCCGTTGGTACACAGGTGGGCCGGTTTGCAAATCTGATTGCTGAAGTGCGTTACGAACTGAACAGGATCAGGAATATTGAAAATGGTGTTGTTACACCGTACAATGAGCCTGTCTTTGCTCTGCGCGTTTCAGCAAATCTCGATACTCAGGATAAGTATCCCTATCCCTCACAGGGTGTGAAGCTGAGTGCGTACTATGAAAGCGCTACTTCGTTTCTGGGTGCCGATGTGGGATACGTAAAGTTTGGTGGTGAGTACCAGGGGTATTTTAGTTTTGCAAAGGATCACACCATTGGTGTGGGATTCAGAATCGGATTTGCCGATAAAACACTTCCTTTGCCACAGCATTTCAGTTTGGGCGGGCAGCCACAGTTTTTCGGTATGCGGGAATACGAGTTCAGGGGACGTCAGCTCTTCACCGGTTCCGTTGAGTACCGTTATTTTCTCCCCTTTCAGCTTTTCTTTGATACCTATGTTTCAGCACGGTATGATCTTGGCAGTGTGTGGGAACAGGAAGAGGCAATCCGCTTCGCCGATCTGCGGCATGGTGTGGGGCTCACGCTGTCGCTCAGCACACCTATCGGACCAGCCGATTTTTCTGTCGGGCGTAGTTTTCTGGTCAATCGTGGATTACTTGATAATCCCCTAAACTTAGGTCCTCTCTACTTCTACTTTTCCATTGGGTATTACTACTGATCACAATCGGGAATAATTGACCGTCCCGTCTCACTTCAGGAATGTGTATGCAACTTTACAATTGTAATACTTACTCCTCCGGGTATCTTTTTGTTCACCTGAAATAATTGCCAATAATAATGAAGATTCTACTGATAGTATCATGGGTGTACGACCCGCTTCGGGGTCGAAGTGGTTATTCTCTTCATTATGACTATAAATCTTCGATCCCGCTGGGATCGGTGCCAAGCGATCGGATTACCATTTATTCGCAACGCCAGCATAATTAGATTGTTGAAATCCGCCGCCGCCGGCGGCAGATTATGTGTCAGGGACTGACCCCGTAGCGGGTTAAAGATTTATAGAAAAAAATCGAGAGAGGGTGACCCGACCCCATAGCGGGTCGCACCTTTTTAAAAGTTGGACGAATTCAACTCCAAGCCTCAATACATATTTGCCACCAAATTATCCAATGAGCCTATCTTTTACCCCCACCCCAAAACCTAAAGGATACTCATTTTATTATTGAAAAACACCGTTTTTAGCCTTACATTACAATGATAATTATTTTTTTCCTTTTTTTATCCGGGAGTAGTCTATGATAAACAAAATACAGGAACTCTTAGGCGCCGAAGCCGAGAGTCTGCTGACCTATAAGGCAAAATTTCCGAAAGAAAAGCTCCATTTGCCGGGGCCCGATTTTGTGGACAGAATTTTTATGCCCACAGACCGTAACATCAATGTTCTGAAGAACCTGCAATGGCTGTATATGACCGGACGCCTCTCAGGCACCGGTTACCTCTCCATTTTACCGGTTGACCAGGGTATTGAGCACTCTGCCGGTGCAACATTTGCGCCGAATCCGGAATACTTCGATCCCGAAAAGATCGTTGAACTGGCTATTGAAGGCGGTTGCAACGCAGTTGCATCAACCCTGGGTGTGCTTGGCAGTGTTTCACGCAAGTACGCACACAAAATTCCGTTTGTGCTGAAAATCAACCATAACGAACTGCTGACCTATCCGAACAAGTTTGACCAGATTATGTTCGCCAGCATTGAACAGGCATGGAACATGGGTGCAGCAGCCGTAGGCGCAACCATCTATTTCGGTTCAGAAGAAAGCACACGCCAGATTATGGAAGTAAGTGAAGCTTTTGAATATGCGCACGAACTCGGCCTTGCAACCATTCTGTGGTGCTACACCAGAAACAATGCCTTCAAGAAGGATGGCGTTGATTATCATGTGTCCGCAGATCTTACCGGTCAGGCAAACCACCTTGGTGTTACCATTCAGGCTGACATTATCAAGCAGAAAATGCCCGAAAACAATGGCGGCTACAATGCAGTCAATTTCGGTAAAACCCACAAAAAAGTGTACAGTGAACTGAGCTCTGATCATCCGATTGATCTGACCCGTTATCAGGTTATCAACAACTATATGGGCAGACAGGGATTGATCAACAGTGGTGGCGCATCAGGCGATAACGATTTTGCTGATGCATGCAAAACCGCAGTTATCAATAAGCGTGCTGGCGGCATGGGTCTGATCTCCGGCCGTAAAGCATTCCAGCGCCCGATGAGCGAAGGCGTAGAGCTGCTGAACCTGATTCAGGATGTGTACCTCGAGAAAGAAGTTACCATCGCCTAATGAACCAGGTCGATACTTCCCCGGAAAGGAAGGAAAAGTAGAACAAAAAAAGCCGCCCCAGGGCGGCTTTTTTATTGCTATAAACAGAATAAGGGTCAGCGGGCAAGCAGATAATCTGCAATGGTGTTGAGCTCTGCGGCAGGTTTGTTATTGTAGGCGGGCATGCGCGTACCCTGGAACCTCGTTTTAAATTCTTTGATCCGTTCATTCTCAGCAAAGGATGCCGGATCTTTCAGATAGGCAATCAGCTGATCTTTGGTATAGTGTGACTTGATACCGGTTAAGGCGGGTCCCATGGTTGAACCGTCAAGATTTGCACCATGGCAGTTCAGGCAGCCGGTCTGACGCATCAGGTCCAGTCCGGTGAGTTCACCGGTTTGTGCTTCTTCACCGGCAGCAGAACTGTAATCTTCCATCATAGGGGGAGCAATGGTTTCCTTATCCGGTTTGGTAAGGGTTTGCAAAAGGAAGAGGATAATGAATGCTGCCACGAATACGGCAACCCAGATCTGAGCTTTGGTCATAGGTGTTTTGAATCCAGATTATTGTAAAAAAGAAAGATAGAGAATTATGAGGATAGAAATCAATCCATCGGGATGGTATTATTGTTTGGCAAACTCTGCATCGTAATACTGCTTATAGGTCTTTACTGCTTCAAAAATAGCAGTGGCAAGTTCATCCTTACCCTTTGAAGAGTTGATGTACCGCGCCTCATCCGGATTAGAAATAAAACCCTTTTCTATCAGCACTGCCGGCATTGCCACACCCACCAGAACCAGAAATCCCGCCTGTTTTACCCCACGGCTTTTTAAGCCCGTAACGCGGGATAATGACTGGTCAAGCATCAGAGAGAATTTTTCAGAAAACTGCATATACGATGCATGCTGCATACTTACCAGAATAAAATTCTCGTCGGTCAGTTCCTGATAACGGGAGGGATCATCCTCATACGAAATGACACTGTTTTCTGTTTCGGCAATCCTGATGGCTTCGTCGGTCTTACCGGGACGCAGCAGGTAGATTTCAAAACCCTCTGCATCAGAAGGCTTTTTTGGGGTGGAGTTGCAGTGCAGAGAGATAAAGAGACTACCGTCATTCTGATTGGCGATTTTACCCCGTTTATACAGTTCAATAAACTTATCGGATTTACGGGTGTACACCACATGCACGCCGGGAAGGTTTTTCTCGATCAAATCACCCAGGCGCAGCGCCACTGCAAGATTAATTTCCTTTTCCCTCTCTCCATTCAGTCCCAGTGCGCCATGATCCTTCCCGCCGTGTCCGGGGTCAATGATCACGGTACTGAATTTTTTAGTTTTTTTTTTATCCTCGTTCAGCTCCGAAAACTTATCATTATGAAGGGTGATCATGAGTCCCCCCTTCTTCGTTTTGATCAGATCATACGAGCGGAAATTGCTGCGGAGCGTAAAATGAATCTCTGAATACCCGTCAAAATTCTCGGCAATTACCAGCGCAATCACACCCTCATCATAACTGTTATCCACCTCTTTCGGATTGATGGTCACACCGTATAAACGGACCTTCAGGGTGTTTCCGAACAGTTTATGCTTGAATTCTTTCACAGGTTGTTTGAATCCGAGATTGACAATTGTTCCGTTCTTCTTCCTGTCCAGCTGAAACCCAATGAGTGCGTTCGACCCGGCAACGGGAGTTGGAGTCTCATCTACTTCCTGATGATCAGTCACTACCGGATCATTGCCACGTTTGGAGTACTCAGTTGAGAGCTTTCTGCCAATAACCATTCTGAGCATATCCTTCATCTGCTCCAGCGGAAGGTAAATACCATCACTGAGCATCAAAGGTATTATGGGTATCTGGCGGATTTCTTCTTCAGCGTGTTTCAGATTGAAAAGTGTGATGAAGGGGTTACCGGCTTTAACGGTCATAGTATGGGTGACAGAGAGGAATTCAATATTGTTGCCGGTTCGGCGGTAGTCACTGAAGAGCCTGGCACCAATGGAATCAGCATGCACATAATACACGCGGTCAATCTGCCGGGCTGGCAGAGCAAAGTAGTAATCGCCGGCATTTATTTTTACGGTATAATCCTGAGCAGATGCAGCAGTGAGGAAAACCCAGAAAAGGCAGATGGCATAGCCAAATGATTTCCGCATTGCAGTCCTTTCATTTCACTCAAAAAAGAAGTATTGAAAGCTTTTGGTAAGATACGGATTTTCGCCATATCAGACCAGTATTTTAGGAAATGCCGGATAATCGGCTTTACGCAGCAACAAAAGAAATTCTTCAAGCTCATTGAGGTCCGCTCTGCCGGTAAAGTCTCTTAACGCACCCTTCATATCCATCATAGGAAACGAATGATCCCGCAGGTAATGAACAAGCTTCAGAGTGCGGAAACTATCCATCCATATCTGCTTCTGATACCTCATCTGAGCACTGGTTTTTGAATTGGCTGCAATCTTCCCCCATGCAGCACAGAATCCCTGACTCTCAAGGAATGTAACAATATCAGGGTGCGCCTGTGCTACAGCGTCTGGCAGATCAACCGGATCAATCGTTTCATCATAATACCTCTGATGAAAATCCCTGAGCGCAGCAAACAATGCGGGAGGATATAAAAGATATTCATCCCTTTCGCCGGATAAAAACCGGTAGACACGCTGACCGGTGCCGAACGGTACCCGGAGTGAAACTCTTGAGGATGGATACACTGCCCCCCTTTGCAGTTGCACAACCTGATGCGACTTGGAGAGCTTCTCCATAAAATAAAAATCCTCTGCAGCCTTCCGCTTGTTCATTCCCCCAATGGCAGCATAGGCAACGGGACTGCAAATCATGGTGCTGCCGATAGTGTGAAACGCATGCGGTGAGGCGGAGTATCTGAGCCCCGCCAGATAGTAACGGAGATATATCTCATACACAATGATCGCTTCACGATTCGGAGTGCCCGGTGTAATAGGGTGAAAGAAGGGGAAACAGCCCGCCTGAATGTTTGCTGCGATACCATCTTCAAACAGAGCGGTGAGATAATCTGCCGATACGGTGCAGTCCGCATCCAGACATACTAACGCACCTGTCTGATCATGAAATAATTGCAGTGCTGCATCCATTCCAATTTTCCGCGCAAGCCCCACTCCTGCATCCTTTTCAGGGAGTTCATGCCCCGAAGTGTAAGCATCGATCACAAAAATAGAGAGCGGTGAAAGCAATGGTGTATATTCGTTAATAATTTTAAAAGAATCCGCATTGCTCATTCTTACATCATCGTCTGCACAGATACTGTTGTTCAGCACAAAAATGATGGAGGTATCATCACTATGAGTCATATCCATACGGGAAAGACTATTGAGCAATGCAGGCAATGATTCCGCTTCTGCATGGCAGGGGATAACGACTACTGCACGGAAACGCTTCTCTGTTGAAGGGATCAGAGGGTACAATGTCTGGCGGGATAGGTATGCGGATACAGTCTTATGCAAAATGAAATTGTTCCTTCTGAAGCATCAGCTCTTCCAGCAGGGGATCATTTGCTGATTGAATGTGGTGAATCGTTACGCCCTCTTTCTCCATTTTACGGTACCAGGTCATTTGTCGCTTGGCAAACTGAATAATGGCAGATCTGAGCTGCTGGTGCATATCATTGTAATTGAGTTTGCCGGTGAGGTAGGAGGCGACATAGTGGTACTCAAGCCCCAAGAGTGAGAGGCGTTCATAGCTCACTCCTTCATCAAGCAGGGACTCTACTTCCTCAATCAGCCCATTGTTCAGCCGTTCTTTCAGTCTGCGGGCGATATTCTCTTTTACCTGATCCCTTGGTGGAAAGATACCCAGTACCAGTGCATTCCATGTTCTCTCAGGTTCCTGAGGGGGAGGGGATTCGGCAATGATCAGTGCGCGGATCAGACGGTTTCTGTCGTTGAGATCAGTTGTATTGTGAAGGTTTGGCTGATACTGCCCCAACAGGTTACGCAGGGTTGTATCATCCATTGCCTGCAATGCAGCAATTCGCTCGGGGGTGGTTCTTGCCTCTGCAAACTGGTAATTCTGAATGATTGCCGATAGGTACATCCCACTGCCGCCACATACTACGGGGATGTTTCCATTGCTTACAACCTGGCCGTATGCCCGTTCAAATGCGCGTGTGTAATGATAGACGCTGAACTCTTCCTGCAGAGAGGCAATATCAATCAGGTGGTAAGGGATATCGCCATAAAGGTGTAAATCCTTTCCGGACCCGATATCGAGTCCACGGTACACCTGCCGTGAGTCAGCGGAGAGGATTTCGCCGCGCCACCGTGAGGCAAATGATACTGCAATGGCAGTCTTCCCCGAAGCCGTGGGACCAAGAAAGACGATAAGATTATAGGGCATGGTTACTTAACTCTGAAAAGGATAAACAATTCCGTATTTTGCATGTATGATTCACAACCAGAAACATTGCTGATCCAAATATACTATGACTCCAGAAGAAATTCGTACCGCACACAAACACTTTCAGAAACATGATCCTGTTCTTGCAGCCCATATCCGCCGCTATCCTCCATACGCACTGAAAAAGCGCAGGGGGTACTTTGCCATACTGGTACGCTCTGTTGCGGGACAGCAACTTTCCATGAAGGCAGCTGCAGCCATCATTGGCAGGGTTGAAACCTTTTGTGGCGGCACTATCCGTCCGGAACATATTCATGCAGCATCACATGATCAGTTGCGCGCACTGGGGCTGTCCAACGCAAAGGCAAGTTCGTTAAAGGACCTTGCTGAGCGGGTTGTCAGCGGTACGCTGAAGCTTAACGGAATTGACAGGAAAACCGATGAAGCGATTGTTGAAATCCTGACACAGGTAAAAGGGATTGGGGAGTGGACGGCACAGATGTTTCTGATCTTCTGCCTTGCAAGGCCCAATGTACTGCCAGTAAAAGACCTCGGCATAAAAAAGGGAATCCAGCGGGTATATGGGCTACCCGGACTCCCGGACGAAAGTGAAGTGAGTCGTCTTGCAGCAGAAAAGAAATGGTCACCCTACTGTTCGGTGGCATCCTGGTATCTCTGGAGGAGTCTGGAAGTCGTTGAAGAGTGAACAGGAAAAACATTATTCATCTTACCATGAAGATCAAAAAAGAATCCGAATTTATCCGTTATTAAATAACTATCAATGGAACCTACCATGACAAATCTTAAACTCTATATCATTATCATCTCAATAAGTTGCCTGCTGGGCATTACAGCTTTAGCACAGTCAAATCCCGTGATGAATGAAATCTATTCACGCGGTACCACCGAAAATCCAGACTGGATCGAAATCTACAATCCCGGCTCTGCCGCAGCAGATATATCCGGGTACAAAATTTATGATTCAGGCGGACAATCAGGTAGCAAGCCAAAAAAAGTGTTTCCGGCAGGGTCAGTGATTCCCGCCTACGGTTTTCTGGTTATTGTAACCGAAGATTCAACCGAAAGTGCATTCGGACTTTCATCATCCGGTGAATGGGTCTGGTTTGAGAATGCTTCGGGTGTTGTGACTGACTCAGTACAGTTTGCTGCCATGAGCACTACCCAGTCATACGGCAGAGTACCTAATGGCGGTTCCTGGCAACTGCTGAACTCTATCACCCGTGGTGGTTCAAACATTCTTGCCTCTGCTGTTGTGCTTCCCCAGTATATTCAGGGAATGAATGGTACGAACAACAACCGCCTTCCCTTTGCATATCGTTTAACCGTTAGCCAGTTGCTTCCACTGACCACTTACCGTTATATCAATCAGTTAGTGATCTTCAGCGATGGTGCCACAGCAGGCGGTGCGGGTAATATCTTTTTCGTGAATGCCAATGGCTCACTTTCCAGAACCACCAGTACCAGCTTTAATACACCTGGTCAGTATGGTGAGTTCACTACTGATGCAACAGGATCATACACGGGATGGTTTATAAATGAGGCAACCAGCAATGCACGCTTTACTCCCGGCAATTATGTACGTGTGCGCCTGAGGTTAAATGATGGTGCAGGCGGTACCTCTGGAGTCCATTTTATTACGTTTAGCGATTCCATCCAGGTTATTAATTTCGGTACAGCAGCAGACCCTGTTCAGGGATCAGCAATTTATGGCAGATCTGCATCACCTGCGAAGGAGTTTGTTTTCCTGTATGGAAACATCACGGGGAACGGACGCCCGTTATCCGGCACGATTGTGGAAAACGATTCAGTCAATTTGTCAACGGTTACATCGTTCGCGCAGTTTTATCGTGACAGTGTGGATAATATCAATGGTGCATGGGGCACGATTATTCCGAATATCCTTCCAACCGGCGTCAGAAGAATTGAACGCAGAGCATTTGCAGATGGGTCTGTCCATTCATACTCACAGGATAACGATGGAATCTGGAACAGCGGAGCAAATACGGTAAACCCAATTACCGGAGCGAGTCCACTGGTAATTACGATCGGTGATGCACCGGTGCCGGTTGAACTCATTTCGTTTACTGTTACTGTAACAACTCAGGGTGTTCAGCTGCAGTGGAACACAGCTACAGAAACCAACAACGCCGGATTTGCTATAGAACGAAGTGAAGATGGAAAATCCTGGAATGAACTTGCCTTTGTAAAGGGTAACGGAACAACAACGAATCGTGTCAGCTATTCATTCCGTGACGGACAGGTGAAGACAGGTACCTACCAGTACCGTCTGAAGCAGGTCGATTATTCCGGCACATTTGCCTATTCAAATATAATTACTGCTGCTGTTGGTGTACCGGATGAGTTTACCCTGATGCAGAACTACCCCAATCCGTTTAATCCCAGCACGGTGATTGAATTCGCCCTGCCTAAGGATGAAACGGTGTCACTGAAAGTGTATAATGCAATTGGTGAAATGGTGGCAGAACTGGTTAACGGCAAACTGACTGCAGGGTATCACACGGCTATATGGGATGCATCATCGGTACCGAGTGGCATTTACTACTGCCGCATCAGTGCAGGTGCATATAGCTCCGTGAAGAAGATGATGCTGGTAAAATAACAGGAATCTCATTTGATTTACAAACCGCCCCGTTGGTAACAGCAGGGCGGTTTTTTTATGAAGGAATGCGCACCCCTAAAGAATTTACAACCCCTCATTGACTCTTTCAATAATTTATTTTAAGTTCTCAATAACTCTCCACCAAGATATTCTCTACTGATTATCATACGATAATCCCTCTCTTCACTGGTTGGTCTGTGTCCTTGCGGCTAGTTATGCTCCAAGGTCATTTTTTTCTGTAAATGCGTACTTTATAGTAATCAACTAATTACGGTTTTTAAACAGAAAGGTCCAACAAATGAATCAGATATCACTCATTTCCAGATTCCAGGATCCTGCATTGAAAATGAAAGGAAGAGCAGCTCCAGCGGAAATTGCATTGCACTCTATATAAGTTTTTCCATGCGTTACGCTTAAAGTCACCTCTGGTAGTTGTATACCGCTGTTGGTTTTTAAGTGATTATTGTAAAATCGAAAGGAGTAAAATCATGATCCGATTTATTACTATGATTATCGTGTCCGGTATGCTGAGTCTTACCACTGCTCAATCAGGCAGTATTAATAATACACTTGGTGGTGGTGGTGTGTACACAATCAAAGGATCATTCGCTTCATCGTTGTTTAGGCTGGAGGAAATAACGGGTATGCTCACACTTTCCAACAGTCTTACTTTTCCGAACACTGTGTCATTTGATGCAGGTGTTATTTATAAAGGTACTGACAGGTTTCTTCATAATTTTAAGGCTTCCAGTACCACTGGAAACAACACTTTTTTAGGCATAAACTCCGGTAACTTTACCATGTATATGCTTACAACCAATCCAGCTGAAGCCAGTTACAATACAGGTGTGGGTTATTCATCACTTTCAGGACTTCTAACTGGTTATTGCAATACAGCTGTCGGCTCAAATGCACTGGAAAATGGCGGTACAGCATCCTGTAACTCCGCATTCGGTTATTATGCACTGCAAGCTGTAGGCAATAATCCAAATCATTCACTCAATGTTGGGATAGGTCATGAAGCCGGAAAAAATTTACTTACCAGCAATTGCACTATTGTTGGGGCGGCTGCGGGGAATGATGCCAGCTACACCGGTGCAAATCTGATCCTGTTAGGGTATAATGCAGAGCCATCTGCAGTTGCTGCCACGAATGAGATAACACTTGGTAACAGCAGTATTGCATCGCTGCGGTGTAATGTAACAAGCATTACTTCTTTATCTGATGCGCGGGATAAAAGCGATATTCAGGACCTGAACCTCGGGATTGATTTTCTGATGAGCATTAAGCCAAGATTATTCTTTTGGGACAGACGCTCGGAGTATGCAACCGGAGTGAGTGATGGAAGCCACAAGTCATCAATACCGACTGCAGGTTTTATTGCTCAGGAGCTTGATCTGGCTCAATCGTCTGCCAATGCCGGATACCTGAACCTTGTTTTAAAATCAAATCCTGACCGTCTTGAAGCCACACCCGGAAACCTCCTGCCTGTTTTGGTGAAATCCATGCAGGATTTGAAGCATGAGAATGACAGGATCAGAGTAGAACTGGCTGCTGCAAAAGAGAAAATCGAATACCTCGAAAAACAGCTGCCCGAAATAATCCGTGCGGAAGTTGAGGCGGCAATGCAGAAGAACCATCTTCCTGACAAAGAGACGAACTTTGTAGTTAACGAATAGAATCCGGGGTTTATAATGAAACAGGTATTTCATTTTTTCGTCCTGATCCAGGTTTCTGCTTTGGGTTGGCTCTTTCCACAAACCAGCAGCATTGAGTACCAGCCGGGTACTCATCTGGAGGTGACAGTTGGTGCGGATATCTCCACTGATGCAGCAATGATCAATGGTACTTTTTCCGGAGGCGGAACTCTGAATGGCGGACCGCTACCAGTTGAGCTTGTCTCATTTCATGTGCAGACAGATGAAGACCGGGTGCTCCTTAATTGGGTGACTGCAACCGAAACATCAAATTATGGTTTTACTATTCAGCGTAGAGAGGGCAATCGAAAGCCGGAAGCAGATGAGTATTGGTTGAGTGTTGGTTTTGTTCACGGAAATGGTAATTCGAACGCACCGAAGAAGTACAACTTTATAGATAATAATGTTCCGAATGGTGAATGGATATATAGACTCAGGCAAGCAGACAACGATGGTTCAGTCACCTACTCCTTCCAGGTCATGATCACTGTCGGAGGAATACCGGTTGAGTTTGCCCTGAAGCAGAACTATCCCAACCCGTTTAATCCCAACACGGTGATTGAATTCGCATTGCCGAAGGATGAAACGGTATCACTGAAAGTGTATAATGCGATTGGTGAAATCGTGGCAGAACTGGTTAACGGCAAACTAACTGCAGGGTATCATAGCACAATATGGGATGCATCATCGGTACCGAGTGGCATTTACTACTGCCGCATCAGTGCTGGTGAATACAGCTCCGTGAAGAAGATGATGCTGGTGAAATAGCCGCACATCGCAAATGATTTGCAATACCGCCCCGTTGGAAACAGCCGGGCGGGTTTTTATGGTATGAAAATCTGCAAACAGCCAGACTGATTATTGCTTACTCAACAGATAGCGATCAAGTGCCTGCGCAAGGGTATTGAAAGAGACCGGTTTTGCCAGGTAATCATCGCATCCAGCCTCGAGTGTACGCTCTCTGTCACCGGCTAATGCAAATGCTGTTAAGGCTACGATATAGACGTCTTTTCCATCCATGCGGATTTTTCTGGTAGCTTCCAGTCCGTTCAGTACGGGCATTTTAACGTCCATAAACACAATATCTATTGGTTGTCTCTCAAGAATGCTTATTGCTTCAGCGCCATTTGTTGCCCTGATGTGGCTGACTCCCATCCTTTCAAAAAATATTTCAATCAGGCTGTAGCTTATGTCATCATCCTCAGCGACGAGTATCGATAAATCTGACATAGTTTTAGTCTGAGCAGGGACCGGATTGCTGACTGGTGATCCCACAGCTCCGGATTTCTCTATTGGTATTGAAAAACTGAAAGAGCTTCCATTTCCGGGAACCGACGCAACATGGATTTTGCCTTGTAGTAAATCAAGATATGCTCTTACGATGGAGAGTCCAAGTCCTGACCCTTCAAATGGACGGTTATATGCAACCAGGTCAGCCTGAACGAACCGTTCGAAGATCGCCTGAACTTTATCAGGTGGAATACCAATACCGGTATCCTTCACGGTGAAAACGAGAGACTCTTCTTCGATTGATGCTGTTACATCAACCCCTCCCTTTGCAGTGAACTTGATAGCATTTTTAATCAGGTTTGTCAAAATCCCATCAAGCTTATGTCTGTCAGTAATTACGGAGGGGAGTATGGATGAAACAGAGTCTTTTACAGAAAAAGTAAGTCCTTTCTCTTCTGCTTCTTTTTGAAAGAATTTTTGATGATCCAGAAGGACTTCATGGATACTCACTTCCGAAAGATTCACCGGTATCTGACCTGCTTCAATCTTTGAGACCTCTATGATATCATTGATTGTATCAAGAAGCCTTTTCCCACTCTTATTAACAACAGCAATATATTCTTCCCTGCTTTCATTCGAGAGGTCGGGATTCAGCAGCAGTTCTAAAAACCCCAGTATCCCATTCATAGGTGTCCGGATCTCATGACTCATATTGGCAAGGAATGCTGATTTCAGGCGGTCACTTTCTTCAGCTTTTTCTTTTGCCTTGATGAGCTCTTCCTCTGCCAGCTTGCGCTCGGTAATATCAACATCCATACACACATATCCCGTGCGCCCTGCCTCAAGCGGAAATGAAAAAGTAGTTGCCATTATCCATCCGCTGCTGCCGTCCCGGCGACGGATGGGTGATTCGTACGGACCAAAACTCTTTCCCGTGGCGTTAATATCCTGAAGAATTCTCAGAAACTCCTCTGCTACAGCAGGTGAGTAAATTAACTGATCCAGAGTCTTGCCCAGTGCCTCTTCCGATGTCCAGCCATACAGCTTTTCAGAAGCAGAATTCCAGTAAAGAATCCGCCCCTTATTATCGTACCACTGAATCGCTACGTTGGGAGTGTTCTCAAGATTTGCACGAAGTCGCGCTTCGCTCAGTGCAAGCTCTTCCTCCGCCCTTTTACGTTCGGTAATAACCTCAATATAGATAATTATTCCACCGATTGTGCGATCTGCCTTATACCATGGCATACAGGTCCAGTTTGCAAAGTCCTTTGTACCATCAGGATGCAACAGTATGTCGCCATCACTACTTAACACCTCGCCGTGAAGTGCACGCTGATGCACGTCCCTGAGTTGTTGTGGCAGATCCGGGAAAATGTCATAATGATTTCGGCCAATGATGTTGTTGTCTGAAAGATGCATATCCTCGTAATACCGCTTGCTCACATAGATGTAATTCATCCTGGTATCGAACACTGAGATCGCACTCTTGGTGTTCTCAATAATAAACCGCATGAGGTCATTAAAGTGAGCTCTTTCTCTTTCAGCATTGACCCGCTCAGTTATATCCTGCATAACCAGCAGAGCAGCGATCAGCTTTCCCTGTGCATCGAATATCGGCGCGCCGCTAGCAAGTTGCCACACACTGCTTCCATCCCGTCTTTCAAGCCTCATTTCTTTGTTGTGTGTAAACTTACCCTGGAGTGCCCTTGGGAGTGGCAATTCAAAAGGTTCAACTTTTTGACCCTCGGGTGTGTATTCCTGCCAGACAACATCTATTGCCATAAGGGATTTCTCTACATAGTCTCTTGCGTTGATCTGCAGGAAATCCTCGGTTGCTTTATTGATGACCTTTAACTTGAAATCTTCTGCCGATGCAAGTACCATTGGCTGGGGAGATTGCATAATTGTTTCAATCAATTGGATTTTGGTACGCTCAAGATCTTCTTTTGCGGTTTCAAGATCGATATTGGTTTGACGCAGTATCTCATTGAGTTGCATATACTCTTCGTATTGCTTTTCCAACTGAGTATTGGTTTGCTGTAAATATTCCTCTGCGTGTTTCCGCTCGGTAATGTCTCTGATGAATGATTGGAATGTACCGTCTGGCATGGCACGGGAGTTCATCTCAACATGGATGATTTTCCCATCTTTTCTCTTTATTTCTCTGTCAATCTTAATAACTTCTCCCGCCTGTAACAGATCATAGCGAAGTGGTTTGGACTTCAGAACCTCAGCTACAAACAGGTCCTTCATGTTCATCGAAAGCAATTCTTCCTTTGAATAGCCGAACATCTCTATTGCTTTGCTGTTAACACCAATAAAATTACCGGCACTATCCCCCCGTAAGAAAGCATCAGGGGCAAGCTCAAGCAGATACCGGAACTTCTCTTCATTACTCTTCAGTGCATCTTCAGCTTCTTTCCGGCAGATGGCGTTGGCTGCAACCCCGGCAAAAGCAGAGATAACATCCTTTTCAGGATAGGGATGCTTTTTGTTCCCAATCAGAATCATCGTGCCAACAAGTCTCTTGTTATGCATCAAAACCAGTGCTGCAAACCAGTCTATTCCAAGCATTTTTTCAACTGCCTTACCAATAAGATCTGGTACCGCTCCGAACGTGAGCTCGTGCAGAGATGCGATCTTTGCATACCCTTCTTCGGTCATTCGCTTATAATCGCTCTCACTCACGAATGTCCTGCGCTTCAGGAGCTTTCCGCCAATAAGCTTCAGAATCCTTGCACTCTCTTCATCAGAAAGACTGGAGTACTGAACAACTAACTCAGAAGTTGCTTCATCATATGTGTTAATCAGAGCAGCCTTCACACCAAACATTGCTTTGATCGCAGAAACGATAAATGGGAAAACTTCATCAGAGGGCTGATAGGCTAACTGGAGAGAGAAGGTGTGGAGCTGTTGAAGTACACTGCTCTGTTCAGGCAGAGGTTCAAAAGTTGTAGTATCTACGGACTGCTGATTGTGAGAATCCCCGATTACATCAGTTTGTTGTGGTTTTCTGATATTGGTTATGTCATTGAAAAGAACGGTAAGGTGAGTTTCATCTGTATAGCGGGTGTAAATCAGAAACCGTTTCCCGGATGATGTAAGGTAATGTTCGAATTCTGAATTTTGGTTTTCAGATGCTATTCTTTTAAAGAGGTTTTCCCAGTCTGCAAAGTTGTTATTGGTAGCAGGAAAAGCTTGATTGATTAACTTGCCCACCAGGGCTTTTCTGTCAAGACCGGTGCAACGCTCAAAATAGTGGTTGATCCCGATCAGGCGGATATCTCTGCGACGCCCGATCTCATCGGAGACTATTTCTAGTTGAGCGATTCCCACCGGGAAGGCATCAAACGACACTTCATAAAGGTTGGCGTTCATATTTAAAAGTTCCAATCTTTTCCATACTGGTAGCCAGAAATTACTAATTTAATTTCAAATTCAAATCCGTAAAAGGGAAAAAATCGAAAAAAATTGACAGAGGGCAATTGTTTTGTAAAACATGTTAAAAATTAAGAAATGATTTCACAGAGTGGTTATAATAGAATTACTTCATCCATAAAATGCATTCCTCAGAGTTTCCTGCCGGAGCAATCAGTTTCCATAATCCTGCTTTTGAACTTACCCCAATGCCGAACCGTTGAAATAAAAGGTACCCGTTTACGGGTGTCATAAAAGACCGCATTTATCGTTATATTACCAAATTAAATGAAAGTGATTTTTCGGATGGAATACTCAATAATTAAAACACTGCATATCATGTTTGCCGGTATGTGGCTGATCGCACTTCCTGTGGAACTGATGGTCAGAAAG
>JAEXTR010000087.1 GCA_023406915.1 Bacteroidota bacterium | reverse complement strand
AACAGGCGGTTGCTGCTGCAAAGAAAATCGGCGGGAAGCTTTGGGTTATCAAGGCACAAATCCATGCTGGCGGCAGAGGCAAAGGTGGCGGTGTAAAGATTGCCAAAAGCATTGAGGAAGTTGAAATAATTTCAAAGCAACTACTTGGTATGACACTGATTACTCACCAAACCGGACCAGAAGGCAGAGTTGTGAAGAGGCTCCTGGTTGAACAGGGTATCAATATTGACCGCGAGTTGTATCTTGGTATTACTATGGATCGGGCTCTCTCAAGAAACGTTGTCATGGTATCCACCGAAGGTGGTGTGGAGATAGAAAAAGTCGCCGAAGAGACCCCTGAAAAGATCATCAAGGAAACAATTGATCCGGCTGTTGGATTGCAGGCATACCAGGCAAGAAATCTGGCATTCGCCCTCGGTCTTTCAGGAAACCAGTTTAAAAATGCTGTTAAGTTTTTAATGTCTTTGGCTGCTGCCTATGAAGATACAGATGCGTCGCTTGCTGAAATCAATCCTCTGGTTGTGACCAAAGAAGGCGATGTTCTGGCTCTTGATGCAAAGATGAATTTTGATGATAATGCTCTCTACCGTCATTCCGAAATCGCTGAATACAGGGATTTCGAGGAAGAAGATGCACTCGAAGTTGAAGCTTCCAGGTTTAATCTGAACTATATTAAACTTGATGGTAATGTCGGCTGCATGGTGAACGGAGCAGGACTGGCGATGGGTACCATGGATATTATCAAACTTGCTGGTGGAGAACCTGCAAACTTCCTCGATGTAGGCGGTGGAGCCAATAAAGAGACAGTGGCAAATGGTTTTAGAATCATCCTTTCTGACCCTCATGTGAAGGCAATCCTGATCAACATTTTTGGTGGTATCGTTCGATGCGACCGTGTAGCCCAGGGTGTTGTGGATGCAGTAAAGGAAACTCACGTTTCCCTGCCTATCGTCGTAAGACTTGAGGGGACGAATGCTGAAGAAGCAGCTGTTTTGCTCAGTAATTCTGGCTTACGGTTTGAAGTTGCCCAGTCACTGAAGGAAGCAGCCCAGAAAGTTACTGCTGTACTGAAAGCAGGTTAACCCCCGGATTCGAGAATTTCCCTGCCGCAACTGTTGATTACATTGCGGCAGGATGATATACCTCGAATGAATAGTGTAACAAGATAATTCGTGCGGACTTGCTTTTTGGCGACTTTTATTGTTACTTTTGATCTAAGATTCGTAAAATAAGGTAATGAATGTCCAATACTAACCCAGAATTCTTTGACAGCGAACAGTATTCACTGGAGAAAAAGAATTTTATTGAAAGCCTGCGAGAAGCCAGAACCATTCTTCGGGAGGGTTCTCCTTTCTTTCATAAAGCGTTTCTTGAGGAATTACTGGAACAGTCCATTGAATTTCATTACTATCGATATGCTGCAAAAATAGCACGCACCCTTTTATCCATTTCTCCATACGATTCTGATCTTTGGTTTCAGTTAGGTATCTGTTACACAAGTCTTGGTAAGTACACCAGTGCCCTTCGTGCATTCAGAAAAGCACACTCATTGAACCCTGCTGACCCCGAGACCCTTATTGAACTTGCGGACGCCTACTATCATCTTAAAAGGTATGACCGGGCTGAAACCCTGTTGGAGCAGGCACTTGTGCTTGATTCAAATAAAGAGTTTGCACTGCTCAGCCTTGCAAAGATTTATCAGAAAAGAAAGCAATACAAAAAAGCATTACAGTATTTCTATTCTGTACTCGATGTAAACCCTGAATCTACAGAAGCGCTTTTTCAGATCGCACTGAGTTATGAGTATCAGCACAATTATCAGGGTGCGCTGGAATCTTACGACAAGTATCTTGATATTGTACCCCATTGCCCTATTGGCTGGTTTAACCGCGGTATCGTACTTGAAAAACTGAATAAGTCTGACGAAGCCGTGAAAAGCTACGAGTTCTCAGCGGCATTAGATACTCACTTTGTTGACCCCCGTTTCAATCTTGGCAATCTATATGCAGATGCTGGCAGAGTGATTGAGGCTCTGGCGATGTTTGACGAAGTAATCCACCTTGATCCTGAGGATGAAACAGCGTTTTTTAATATCGCTACCATTTATGAAGAGTCAGGTGATTTCCGCACAGCCCTGCAGTTTTATTCAAAGGCACTTGCTATTGATGATGAGTATCAGGATGCCTACCTTGGTAAAGGTCTTTGTCATCTAAAATTGCTGGAAACTGATCTTTCCATCCATAATTTCGGTATGGCACTTGGAAGCAATGTGCGGCGGAGAGAGAATTGGAATCCTGAACAGTGCGCAGTTGAAACTGAGACCGCTCTGAGGAAAATGGAAGAGTATTATTCCCTGCTTATGAAACAGGATACACCCGAGCGTTTTCCCAAAATCCAGCAGATAGCTTCCTTACTAGCAGGCTACAAAGGCGGAACTATTACGAAAGAAATTGTTAATTACCTTCTCTCACTGAAGCCAACTGATGCAATGAACTATTTTATTCTTGCAAAGATGCATTTTTTACAGGGCGAATCACGTAAGGGATTAGAGAACCTCCAAAAGGCGTTTTCCTATGATAAGGAAATGCTGAAGTACTTCTCAGGTCGGTTTCCTGCCGTTGCAGCAAGTCGGCTATTCAGAGAAATTCTTGACGGAAAGATTCTGTGATAGAACAGATCATTAGTTAAACCGGCATTCTTCTTATAAAGACAATATCATGAACGACAGTTTTCACATAAATACGATGGTTTTTGGCCTGGTGGGGCATCCTATCAAGCAATCTTTCTCACCGTTTATTCATAATGTTGCAGGTGAACTGCTCAATCTGGATATTATTTACCTCCCTTTTGATGTTCCTGCAGCAAATCTTAAAGATGCAATGAAAGGCATCGTTGCACTCGGTATCAAGGGGTTTAATGTTACCTTACCCCATAAGGAAAACATCATTAACTATCTTCACATGGTATCAGAAGAAGCATCACTGATTGGTTCAGTGAATACTGTCGTAAATGATCTGGGAAAACTCTCCGGCTACAACACCGATGTCCACGGAATAATTGAGACGCTGGCACCCTATAAGGATGAGCTGGTCGGCAAAACTGTTACTATTATTGGTGCAGGAGGATCTGCGAGGGCTGCGATCTATGCACTTATCAGGAATTTTAAACCTTCCTTCATCAATATCGTCAATCGTACCGAACAGCGTGCAGAATCCCTCAAAGAGTACTTCATCAATTCGATGAATTTCGACCAATTCAGAACGTACGAATTGTTCCCACCGGATTTGATCGATGTGTTTCAGCAGTCCAAACTGATCATTAATGCCACTCAGGCTGGTATGGTACCTGATATTGAAGACAGCCCGGTTGAACTGCCGGAAGCCTTCAACAAAGATCAAATTGTGTTTGATTTTGTGTACAATCCCCTGAAAACAAGACTGATGTCAATAGCTGAGTCTCAGGGTGCTACTACCATCAATGGTGTACGTATGCTGATAGCTCAGGCTGCAAAGTCATTTGAGTTATGGACGACAAAAGAAATGCCTGTTGAGAAAATAGAGAATGCACTGATAGGCTACCTTTCTGCCTGATCCCTGCGGAGAGAGTCACCCATCAGATGGCAAAGCGTCTTGTTTTAAAGAAACTCCCCTTACCTTCACCAGAAAACTGTAACCCGCCAGAATCAGACGGTCAATCAGAACTATCGTATTATCCCGTAGTTGATGAACCTGCTGCTGAATATGTAATAGACAAAATGAATGTTCCGCTGGATCAGGCGTGCTTCTGCGTGGTGGATGTTGAAACTACTGGCATGAGGGCAGGAACTGAGCGCGTAATTGAAATTGGAATCGTATCCCTTGCACCAGGAAAAGAATCAGAATCCTATTCCTCATTCGTAAACCCTGGTAAGCTTATTCCCGGATTCATAACGAAAATCACTGGTATCGATGACCGTATGGTACGTAATGCCCCATACTTTGAGGAGATCGCAACCAAAGTGCAGTCCTATTTTCAGAATGCAATTTTCGTGGCTCATAATAGTCAGTTCGATTATTCATTTATCAGGGCAGAATTCCAGCAGGCAGGCTTGGGTAATTTTCAGGCTGTACAACTATGTACCCGCAGGCTCGCATCACGGCTCCTTCCTGATCTGAAAAGCAAATCCCTACGCTCAATTTCTGAGCACTTGAGAATAATCAACCCGGCGGCACATCGCGCACTTTCTGATGCTCAGACTACTGCCCTGGCGCTGCAACAGATGATTCAAATCGCTGTGGATAAATTTCAGATATCAACCCTGAAAGAACTCGTGGAACTTCAGTATATGCCCACTGCGAGAGCTTCAAAGATCATGAAGGCAAAAAAAATCGGTGCAGATTTATCCGGGATTCCTCAAAAACCCGGCGTCTATTATTACATAAACCGAAAGAAAAAAGTAATCTATATTGGTAAGGCCAAATCTTTGAGAGAAAGGTTACGCTCTTACCTCGGACCCTCAGCCCCCCGCAAAGCACAAAAGATTGTAGCAGCTGCATCCCAGTTAAAGATCGAGCCAACTAACTCAGAACTGACTGCCCTCTTAACCGAAGCCGAACTGATTAAGCGGGTGAATCCAAAACACAATGTGATGCTGAAGGATTACAACGACAAGTATTTCATCAAGATTTCCAGAAACAGCAGTTTTCCGGTGCTTGAACTCACAAAGCACTTTGATTACGATGGAAACGATTACTTTGGATTCTTTATCTCCCGACGAAAAGCAGATGAGATGATCGATATACTGCACAGGTCATTTCTTTTGCGGGAGTGTGATGAAAAGGAATTGCTTAAGGGAAATAAATGCCTGCTCGCTGATATTGAGCGCTGCACAGCACCCTGCGTCAACGCCGATGAAACGCTCTATCAGGAAGAACTCCGGAAGGTATATGATTTTCTTTATGGTAAGAGTTATGTCGCCCTTGAGAGACTGGTTAAAAAAATGAAACAGTTCTCTGATCAGCTGAAATTTGAACAGGCTGCAGAGATTAAAACGATGATCGACGCTGTCACAAGACAAGTGCATAAGTCTTCGCTGCTGGGTGAACCCGTAAATGCAGCAAATATCCTTATTGAAGTTTCGGATATTCCGGAAGAGAAAGACTTTATTCTTGTGCTGAACGGAAAGGTGTATATCCGCGGATACCTGATACGTGAATCTTACAATTTTGAAGACGCCCTGAATGATTATTTCGATCATACCCTGTTTACGAATCCTCTGCCGGATCAGGAAGACCTTGAGAAAATGAAGATTATACTCAATTGGATAGTGCTGCACCGGGAAAAGGTAACGATCCACTACCTCAAGGATTTCAGTAATACCTCATCCCTGATAAAAAAGGTCAGGGGGCTATCGCAACCTATATCCCGTCTGGGTGAAACATCTTTCGACATTAATGATCTAATCAATAAGAAAGATTGAGAGTGCAGCTCAGGGCGCTTTCTATTATTCCCTTTCCGAAATCTGCATCTGAACAATAAAACAGAGATTTTCATCAGTCTCAAGTGTTATCGTGATATCCTTCGGCTGATTAAATCTGTCTGGTTCTACATCTGCTGCAACACTGCTCTCGATACGGAACCGGAGTTCATTCTTACTTAATGATAATATCAGCTTTTCAGCGATCAGTTTGGCAATCACCAAATGTGCGGAATACGCAGCTGATTTTGCTCCTTCAGGGATTCCTGTGATCTTTTGAAGTCCTTCCTCATACGATGCCATCCCTAACAAATCGATAGTGAAAAAGATAGTGCCACTTTCATTGATGCAGGAGACACTGCCACAAGCCATTCCCTCAGGATTGACCTTCAGTGGATTGTTAAAGAAAGTGATCTCAGCTTTCAGAATTTCCCCCATCGCCTGCCGAATTGAGGAATGCAACCGTGTCTGAATAAGGTTTATATGCTGCTGTAGCTCTGAGCTCCGATACCCAACAGCTTCAAAAAAGAGTTTCTTAAATGATTCTTTGACGAATGAACGCCTCACCGCTCCATCAAATATCCCTTTTCCCTTTTCATCCAGTTCTCCTGAATCATTGATAAGGTATATCGCTGGAGAAGTTTTCATACTGTCGTTTCTGATTTTCTTGACCAGCAAAAACTCATTTAATACTTCAAGTCCTTCACAAACCAATACTATATGAGGATGCTCTGCGATATATGCCTGAAGACAGTCAAGTCCGTTAGCTGTTTCTATAATGTCAAAGCGGTCTTTTAGCGTATCAGAAAAGAAAGCCCGGAAACTGACATCCTTATCTGCTATCAGAATAGTCTTCCGGTCCGTTGAGTTTTTGTCCAGAAGATTCGAGTTTTCTGTCAGCCTGGCAGTCTTCAGTTGATTAACAATTTTCTTCAGTCTTTCCTGCACGAAATCGTAATGGAGTGGCTTCAGTATAAAATCAGTCACCCCATGAGCAACTATTTTGTCGATAATGGCCTTGTCATTAACCGAGGTAATCATGATTACCTTACTTTTTCCGAGGTCAGGATTCTCATTCAGCACTTCGAGCACTTCAAGACCATTCATCAAAGGCATATTTACGTCGCAGAAAATGATATCAGGCTTGTGCTTCCTGATCATCGCGAGCCCTTCAATTCCGTCAGACGCAAGAAATACATCACACCCCAGTCTCTTCCCCAGTACTCGTTGCAGGATTGTCTGCACGTTGATATCATCATCAATAATAAGAGCTTTGATCATAACTTACTTCCTCCAGAGGTACCATCATGCAGGAAGGAATTCTCATTCAGTGTAAGAATAAACTCTGTGCCAATCCCTTCACCAGTAATAAATGAAACAGTACCGTAATTCAGTTCCACTAATTCCTTACAAATAATCAGCCCAAGCCCAGAACCTCTTTCGTTCTGAGTGCCTCTTGCCTTGGAATCAAATTCAATTTTGTAGAGCTGCTGCTGTATATGTCCGGGGATTCCCTTTCCCTGATCCTTTACATACAACTCCACCCGGTTTTGATTACGACGGCTGCCAATCTCAACGGTGCCTCCTTCAGGTGAAAATTTGATGGCATTTGAATATACATTTCCCAGTGCTGTTACTGCAGCATCCTCATCTGCAAAAACACCCTGTTCTGGTAACTCCATATTTTTCTTTACCTTCACACCCTTTCTTTCAGCGAAGCGTCTGTGCTTACTGATCACCTGATCAATAATTTAGTTAGCAGACGTTTGTTCCGGCTTGATGGTGACTTTTCCGGTTTGCAGATTTACCCACGAGAGCAGGTCATCAACCAGTTCCACAGCAGTTTCCGAACTCTGGAAAATACTGTTTATAATCATTTCCCGCTCTTCCTCACCCACATCGTCTTTTTCTTCGATCAATATCTGGCTCATGGTCAGCAGGGCATTAAAAGGGCTCTTAAGATTATGGGCAATGATGTGGAAAAACCGGTCTCTTGCTGCCACAATCTCCTTTAATTGCTCATTCTGAATTTGTAGATTATTCTTGGCCTGTTTCAGGTCAATATGAAGTTTAATTCTTGCAAGCACTTCCTTCTGCCGCATTGGTTTGACCAGATAGTCAACTCCGCCAGCATCAAATGCCTTTACAATACTATCTTGCTGATCTTTTGCCGTCAGAAATATTACCGGTATATCTCTCGTTGCATCATTCTCTTTCAGGTTAGAACAAGCCTGATATCCATCCATGTCAGGCATCATAATATCCAGCAAGATCAGATCTGGCTGCTTTATCTCAGCAATCTTTAAAGCATCACTTCCACTGGTGGCTACCAGCACCCGGTAAACGGGACTCAGTATTGTACTGATCAGTTTCAGGTTGTTTGAGTTATCATCTACAACCAGAATAAGTGGTTTCATCCATTTTCCTGTAAAAATTCAATAAAAGCGTCAAAATACACTACTGATACTACATCTTCCTGATGGCAAGTACGGTTATGTCATCTGACTGAATAGCACCCTTTGCGTATTCGTGAACGTCAACAAAACCTTCCTTTACCAGTTCTGTGGTTGATAGTTGGTAATGCTTTCTTAAGAACTCTTCGAGCCGTTCTTCAGAATACAAATCGTACTCTTCATCCATCGCCTCAGTTACACCATCAGTAAATGTGAAAAGAAGATCACCCGGTGCAAGTTGAATTGTACTGCTCTTAAACACAAATCCTTCTTCTACGCCCAGTGCCAGTCCGCCTGTAAGAGGCATGGTGATGAGCTCACCACCTGATTTCAGTAAATAGGGTGGATTATGTCCTCCATTCGCATATTCAAGTTCACCAGTTCTGAAGTTTAAAATTCCGTAAAACACTGTCACAAACATAGATGAAACACTGTCTTTGCATAAAAGGTTGTTCACATATGTCATGCACTCGTCCGGTGATATCCCTTTCATTGCTGTTGCACGTATCAGTGTCCTGCTAACAGCCATAAAAATTGCAGCAGGCACACCTTTTCCGGCAACATCTCCGATTACGAATCCCACCCGGTCATCATCCAGCAGAAAGAAATCATAGAGATCGCCACCCACTTCCTTAGCTGGCTCCATCATGGCAAATATCTCAAACTCATTCCTCTCTGGAAACGGCGGAAACACTTTTGGCAGGATAGCGAGCTGAATATTTCTTGCAGTATCAAGGTCGTACTGAATCGCGATAAGCTTATCATGTTCCTTCATTGCATTTCTAACCAACTCAAGCTCACGAATGGTCTTTTCAATCGTAGTTTCAAGATCATTAAAATCAACCGGCTTCGTGACAAAATCATAAGCCCCGCGATTCATTGCAGTTCTGATGTTATCCATATCACCGTATGCCGATACAATTACTGTACGGATTGCAGGATTTCGAAGCTCGTTGAGTTTCGCTAGCAGGGTAAGTCCGTCCATTTCAGGCATATTGATATCACTCAGGATTACACCGATATCTTTGTGTTCTATGAGCCTGCTTAATGCTTCCAGTCCATTTGCAGCAAAAACAAAATCATACTCGCCTTCCCTTATTTTTCTTCTGAAGCGCTGCCGGATCAATGACTCAAGATCTGGTTCATCATCAACGACTAATATCTTCTCTGGCATAAGTCTCTCACTTACTTAATAATGGAAAAAATTTCTGTCTTCAGTTTCTCAAAATCAATGGGTTTTGAGAAATACTCCTCGGCACCATACCTCACTGCCTGCTCATATTTTTCTTTATCATCATATGCAGTAATCATGAAGACCTTCAGGTGATTAAAATCATCCTTTAATATCTTCAGCAGCTCCAATCCACTGATCCCAGGCATATTGATATCAGATAATATCAATACCAGATCTGCGGCGGCAGCCTGTCTCAAATACTCGAGTGCTTCCTCTCCTGAGAAGGCAAAATGGAAACTAATGAGCCCCTCCCGGATCTCTTTCCTGAACTTCTGCCTGAAGAGGGGTTCGATATCAAGCTCATCATCAACAACCATGATATGTATCATAGCTACCTCAGCTATAAGTTTTTAGGAATTGTAATAATAAACTCAGCAAATTCACCTGGCTCTGACTCGACCCGAAGTTCACCTTTGTGCTCCTGAACGATAATATCATAGCTCAGGGATAACCCAAGACCCGTGCCCTTCCCTGTCGGTTTGGTTGTGAAAAACGGATTAAAAATCTTGTCAAGAATATCCTGGGGAATTCCCTTTCCATTATCCCTGATTCTAATCTCAACCTTATCACCAAGGTTGTGTGTGGCAACCCTAAGAATTGGGTCAAAACCGTCACGCCTTTCCTTCTTCTTCTCATGGACCGAGTAACAACCATTATTAAAAATATTCAGGAATACCCTGCTCAAATTTTGTGGGACAACAGAGATGGAGCCAATATCCTTATCAAATTCAGTTTCCATTTTGATGTTAAATGTTGAATCCTGGGCTCTGAAACCGTGATATGCAAGGTTCAGGTACTCATGCAGCAGATCATTCAGGTTCGTCATCTGTCTCTCGCCCGACTTTCCCCTCGAATGCAGCAGCATACCCTTCACAATACTGTCAGCCCGTTTTCCATGTTCATTGATCTTCTTAACATTGTGATCGATGTCCGCAAGGATCTCTTTGATGTAAGAAAACGATTTTTCATCAATCTTATCCTTATTCTGCTCAAGTTCCTCAAGGAGTTCGCGGGACAGGTCTACCGATATCTCTGAAAAATTATTAATAAAATTAAGTGGATTTTTAATCTCATGCGCAATACCTGCTGTCAGCTGACCAAGAGATGCCATCTTCTCTGCCTGAACGAGCTGAGTCTGGGCTTCTTTCAGGTCAGTATTTGCGCGATTAATGCTCTCGTATGCATAGGCATGATCGAGAGCAATCGCTGTGTAGTTAGCGATGTTACCCAGGATATCAAGGTGGTTTTCAGTGTAGGCGAACTTCTTCAGACTCTGGGCTGATATCACCCCGATGAGTCTGTCACCAATAATCAGGGGCAGGTACAAAAGTGAAGACATATAGTCGCCTGCTTTTGGCTTCACACGATGCTCGATGTACTTTGCATAATCAACATCAACATCATTTATGAACACTGGCTGGCGGTGATCAACACACCAAACACCATAACGGTTTTTATCGTCAAGACTGAAACTGAATTCTGGCAGGCGTTCATTCTTCTCGATTGCAAGTTTGCAATCAAGTGTATGCTCCTTTTGATTAATAATCATAATCAGAAAACTGTTTGCATCGAGAAGACTGTTCACCCTTTCATAAACCGTGGTAAAGATTGACTCCAGATTAAGTGATGAAGTAATCTCCTTTCCTATTTCACTCAGGGTACGGACATTCTCAACGGATTTATCAAGTGCCTCGTTCTTTTCGGTTAACTCCTTCGTGCGCTCCTCCACCTTGCTTTCCAGATTCTTACTGTATTCTTCAAGT
>JAEXTR010000036.1 GCA_023406915.1 Bacteroidota bacterium | reverse complement strand
CTTGCAGCTGTTACCGCAGCTGCGTAATGAATCATCAGACACATTATTATGTTCTGAAAACAGAACCTGAAAGTTAAACCGGAGCTTATGCTTGAAAAATCTTTTTACATTAAGTAAATACTTCTGGCGGTACAGGGTGAAACTCCTGTACGGGGTACTCTTTATCATTCTCTCCAATGCGGGTACTACCTATATTCCCATTATCATTAAGGACTCAATCAATGCGATAGGTGAAGGAACCACTTCTGAGCAACTTATCCATTTTGCTCTGCTCATTGCAGGTGTATCCCTGGTTTCGGGAATTTTCCGATTTATGATCCGTCAGACGATTATCGTCGTGTCACGCGAAATTGAGTATGACCTTCGTGGTGATTTCTGGGCACATATTCAGCGTCTGCCCGTGAGGTACTTCCAAAATACCCCCACCGGCACTATTATGGCACATGCCACCAGTGATATCAATGCTGTCCGTTCATTCATTGGACCTGCAGTGATGTATTCTGTTGATACCGGTCTGCGTTTGATCCTGTCTGTTGCGGTAATGATGGGGATAAGCTGGGAGCTAACTGTATATTCGCTTCTCCCACTTCCTCTTCTCTCACTGCTTGTATACCTGGTGGGTAAGCGCGTTCACGCACGCTTCACACTTATTCAGGAGAAATTCTCTGAACTGACTTCTAAGGCTCAGGAAGATTTTTCAGGCATCAGGGTCATCAAGTCTTATGTCAGTGAAGATCGGGAAACGGAGACATTTAAGTCACTCAGTATCGATTATCTGAACCGCAATATGCGACTGGTTAAGGTACAGGCACTCTTTCAGCCTGTGCTGTTTGTTATAACCGGACTTTCGGTGATTATTGTAATCTGGTTTGGTGGTCAGCAGGTTATCACCGGGCAGTTACAGATTGGCGATATTGCAGCGCTGGTGATGTATCTTGGAATTCTGATCTGGCCGATGATCGCATTCGGGTGGGTGATCAATATCATTCAGCAGGCAGAGGCAAGTATGAAGCGCCTCAATGCCATTTTTGCGGAAGATGCTGAGATTAAGGATAACGAAAGGACCGACCGATCGCTCACAAAAATTGAGGGCGATATCAGATTCCGTAAGATTTCCTTCCGTTATGGTAATGATCTGCCGTATGTACTCAAGGAAATTGACCTTCATATTCCCAAAGGGAAAACCTACGCAATTATGGGGTATACCGGTTGTGGTAAAACCACACTGATCAACCTGATCCCAAGGCTCTATGATGTATCGGAAGGAGTTCTGGAAATTGACGGCAGAGATGTGCGTGATTACCCTCTCTCGGTGTTAAGAAAGAGTATCGGTATCGTTCCGCAGGAAACATTCCTGTTCTCAGATTCCATTGCAGCTAACATCTGCTACGGACTACCGGGTATTGACCGCGTAAAGATGGAAGAAGCAGCGAAGATTGCCGCTTTTGATCATGATGTGGCTCAGTTCAGTAATGGTTTTGACACAATAATTGGCGAACGCGGCATTACAATGTCTGGCGGTCAAAAGCAGCGTTGTAGTCTGGCCCGGGCACTGGCAACCGATCCATCGGTATTGATTCTGGATGATTCTTTTTCAGCAGTGGATACACACACAGAAGAGAAAATTCTCACACAGTTAAAAGGCGTCACTCAGCAGCGTACAGCAATAATTATAAGCCACCGTGTGTCAACCGTGCAGCACGCTGACTGCATTATAGTTCTGAAAGATGGTGCTGTTGCGGAAAGCGGTACACATGAGGAACTTGTGGAGCTGGGGGGTGTATATGCCGAACTCCATTATAAGCAGTTGCTTGAAGAAGAGATACAGGAAATTAACTAAACATCCCGATACTACTTACGGGAAATAAAACAGGAATTCAAGTGGCAGAACAACAGCAAAAAGATGATGAGATTTTAGGTAAAGCGTATGATGCAGCGCTGATGAAGCGATTGCTGCGTTATATCCGACCCTACAGAAAATATGTTGTAGCAGCAATCCTGCTGAACGTTATTGTGGCAGCCCTGGGACCCCTGCGCCCTTACCTGACACAGATAGCTATTGATGATTATATCTTTAATAAGGATATGCCCGGTCTCATGGTTATTGCAATCGCACTGATCGGCACCCTTATCCTCCAGTCCCTAATTCAGTATTTTCTTACTTACTATACACAACTCCTTGGGCAAAAAACCATTCTTGACCTGCGGGATCAGCTCTATCGCCATACCATGCGATTAGCTGCAAAGTTTTTTGACCGTACCCCTATCGGCAGAATTGTTACCCGTGTAACCAATGATGTAGAATCACTCAATGAACTCTTCTCCTCAGGTATCGTGATGGTCTTCAGTGATGTCTTCATTATTCTATGGATTCTTGGGTTTATGTTCTTCATTGACTGGCAGCTGTCATTGGTTACGCTTTCGGTATTACCCATCCTCATTTACGGTACATTTCTATTCAGAAAAAAAGTTCGGGAGTCATACCGTGATGTACGCTTTCATCTTGCCAGACTCAACTCCTATATGCAGGAGCATATCTCCGGTGTGGGAATCGTGCAGATATTCAGTAAGGAGCGCGAAGAATACAAAAAATTCAGTGGCATCAATGCTGAACACAGGGATGCAAATGTGAAATCGATTTTTTACTATGCGTTGTTCTACCCGGGAGTTGAGTTTGTCAGTATTACTGCAATAGCTCTCATCATCTGGTATGGCGGCGGTGAGGTTATTCAGGGGCAGGTAACTCTTGGTGTCCTGTTTGCATTCATTCAGTACACAGAAATGTTCTTCAGACCGATCCGTGATCTGTCAGAAAAATACAATATTATGCAGACTGCGATGGCTTCATCAGAACGGATTTTTAAGCTGATGGATGAGAATACCATTATTCAGGATCCTGAGCAGCCAGAAACACTTTCAGGTGTCAAAGGGAAGATTGAGTTTAAGAATGTAACGTTTGCCTACAACACAGGTGAAGACGTGCTGAAAAATATCAACCTTACAATAGAACCAGGCGAAACAGTTGCCATTGTAGGAGCCACTGGTGCAGGTAAAACCAGCATTATCAACATTCTTACCCGCTTTTATGATATTAGTAAAGGTGAGATACAGGTTGATGGGATTCCCATAACCCGTCTGATGAAGCGAGAGCTCCGGAAGCATATCTCAATTGTGTTGCAGGACGTGTTTCTTTTCCATGGTACGGTAGCATCAAATATCGGTATGAACAACCCTGAAATCACCCGTGTCAAGATTGAGGAAGCTGCAAGCCTGGTTGGTGCTGACAGATTTATCCGGATGCTCCCCAACGGGTATGATGAAGAGGTTAAAGAACGGGGAGCTACACTCAGTGTGGGGCAGAAGCAGCTTATCTCCTTTGCGCGCGCACTGGCACATGACCCGAGAATACTAATCCTTGATGAAGCTACATCGAGCATAGACACTGAAACTGAAAGTCTGATTCAGAGCGCGATTGAAAAACTGCTGGTTGGCAGAACTGCAATCGTGATAGCTCACCGCCTCTCAACCATCCAGAATGCAGATAAGATTATTGTTATGCATAAGGGTGAGATCAAGGAAATGGGTACGCACAGGGAACTGCTTGCAAACCGTGGTATCTATTTCAGATTATATCAATTGCAGTATAAAGATCAGGAAATTCGCACGAACTGAATTGTGACCTCCGCATCTTGCCCTTCACGCGGTTAAGTTGTAAGTTTACATGCGGAACGCACTTCACTATGCTAAAAATATATCCGGAGCTTATATGCCCACAACGCGATTTATGACTCTCGAACGTCATATTATTGAAGAGGAACGCAAACACCCCGATGCAACGGGTGAGCTCTCCCGATTGCTCTCAGACCTCTCTATTGCTGCTAAAGTAATATCACGTGAGGTGAATCAGGCTGGCCTGATAGACATTCTCGGATTCACCGGAAATCAAAATGTACATGGAGAAGCTGTAAAAAAACTTGATGTGTATGCACATGAAATGCTCTACAAAGCAATGGATCATGGCGGGCACCTTGCAGTCATGGCTTCGGAGGAAGATGAGGATATTATTCATATTCCTCCGCAGCACAGGATTGGTAAATATGTGCTCTTGTTTGATCCGCTTGATGGTTCATCCAATATTGATGTGAATGTGAGCATTGGAACCATCTTCTCAATTTATAGAAGAAAAAGCGAAGGCAACGGACCAGGCACACTTGAAGATTGCACCCAGAAGGGTTTGCTCCAGGAAGTAGCGGGATATATCCTGTATGGATCATCAACCGTTATGGTATACACTACTGGTCATGGCGTGCATGGTTTCACGCTCGATCCTTCTATCGGAGAGTTTATACTGTCCCATGAAAATATCCGAATCCCAAAAAAGGGAAGAATATACAGTATTAATGAAGGTAACTATAAATACTGGCATCCGGGTCTGAAGCGGTATATCAAATGGTTGCAGGAAGAAGATACAGAAACCAACAGACCTTACTCAACAAGATATATTGGTTCGATGGTATCAGATGTACACCGGACCCTCTTCTATGGCGGCATTTTTATGTATCCTGCAGATTCACGGAATCCGAGTGGTAAACTCCGCCTCATGTATGAATGTAACCCAATGGCAATGATAGTTGAGAATGCGGGTGGGCTGGCACTCGATGGATCAAAGAGAGTTCTTGAAATTGAACCGCATTCCCTGCATGAGAGAACACCGGTATTTCTTGGCAGCGAGTTTGATGTTAAGATGGTCGCCGCTTTTATGGCAGACGAAAACTTTGATGGTAAGCTTCCTGACTGAGGCAACTGATTTGTAAGAAAACGGACTTAAGGGACCTTGCCTTAAGTCCGTTTTTTATTTACGGATGGATTGATGCAACTGCATCGGAAACTTTTTGAATAAGATGCTCTTCTGTTATTCCTTGCAGCGATAGTTTGGCAGTTTTTATTGCAATGTCTATTGTTTCACCATTCTCCGTCAGATGCCGGTACAATTGAAAACCAAGTCTGTTTCTGTCATTAGGTAGAGGAATATACCCGGCAAATGATTCCGCAATGCTGTATGCTTTTTTTTCGGTACTGGAGTCCGGAAACTCCTGTACGGGTGATGACGCCAGTGTACTCATAAAAATTTAGTCCTCAAGAAGTAATACATAACCGGTTGATGCAGGAATCTGAATAACCCCTGAAACTGTATCCAGTGATTTGCTTCCAGCCTTGCTGCCGTTTACCAAGACCTGCCAGGTACCCTCAGGCAATGTGAATGAGGCAGGAGCACCAGGTTGTGCATTCATTACAACTGCATATTGCTTTCCCTGATACCTAATGATGTAACCCAGTCTGAAACCCTCTGTTTCGGGGAGGAATGTGATGTCTTCATACTCCGCCCTTCTGAAAGCAGCATGGTCATTCCGTAATTGAAACAATCCACGGTAGTAATCCAGCAACTCCTTATTCGCATCCGCATGATCATAATTGATGTAATTTGTTTCGTTATCCTTATTGTAACTGTTGTGATCAATATGACCTTTTTCAGTATCTGACACAGCAGAGTGCGTTTTTATAACCTTGCTGCGTCCATACTCCTGCCCCGAGTGGATCATGAGCATTCCCTGTGATGTAAACAGAAAGAGAGCGCTCAACTTGTTCAGCTTCATTTGGAGCGGTGTTAACCGTTGCATGGAATCAATATTGGATATCTTTTTATGAATGTCAACTTCACCTGTGGCAATTCTTATAAAATCACCTATGGTATATCCATCATGCGACTCTAAATAATTGACTGAGTGTTCCTTCGTTTGAAACAACCCTTCCTTATCTCTGATTAAGGTGCCGTGCACATAGCTCTTAATCCTGTCGGGATTATTATTACCATACCATTTGCCAAAGATCCATCCATGACCGTTGATTGGATTTTCACCTTTTATGCCATTTCTAATTTGGTCGTTCCACGCACCCCAACCACGGACAGAAAAACCTTTGGGATCATAGCCCCCGCCCCATGGCTCACAAACAATAATCACATTGGGATTGATCTTCTCTGCTTCATAGCGGATGGCCTCTACGGTCTCCCAGTCGATTAATTTACCAAGATCAAACCTAAAACCGTCGATGTGATATTCCTTCATCCAGTACAGGATGCTTTCAACTATCATTCTGCGCATCATTGGTCGTTCGGTCTTTATGTCATTACCGCAACCAGATTCCGCACGGTAACCGCCATTGGCATCCAGCCTGAAATAGTATTCATGATCAATCTCCTTCAGGTTACCCAGCTCATATTCTGAGAGATGATTGTAAACAACATCCATCACCACAGCGATCCCCTCACGATGGAATGCCCTGACCATATCCTTGAAAGCACGAGGTGCATCAACACCGTGTCCTTCCCAGGTATTCCATACCATTTCCTTCCAATCGTGTGCGAAGTAGGATTCAGGTGCAAAGAAGGCGGCTGTCATATATCCCCAATGATTTCTCTCATAAGGGTTCCATGTATTGGTGCGACCCTGAAATTCCTTTTTATACGGGATTTCAATATTGGCAAATTCCTGAGCAGGTAAAAGCTCTACAGTATTTACTCCCAGAGACTTGATGTAATCAATTCCCCCCCGTTTTCCTTTTTCAATAAGACCCATATAGGTACCGGGTTTGTCAGCTCCGGAGGTTGGGTGTGCCGTCATATCTCGAACATGCATTTCATACAGGGTTACATCACGCTTGTCTCGTTCGATCCACTCATCACCATCCCAGGCATAGTCACCCTCTTTTTGTACAACGGCAAGCCTTTGACCTTTATAGGTCGTGTGACTTACAACCCTCGTTGCATAAGGGTCTAAAATGTAATAGGGTACAGACGATGCCTTTTTCCACGGATTTTCAATCGTATAACCATAGATAAGTCCATATAATTCTCCCGGCAAAATGACTTCCCATACACCATCTGCATCCTTCATCAGAACTATGCGCTGGTCTTCTGTTCCTGGTTGCGTAAAGGTGACGAGACGTACCTGCTTTGCCCTGGGGGCAAAAATCCTGAAAATGGTGTTGCCGTTTTCGGTAAAAGAGCCGAGTTTTTTTGTAGAATAATACTGATCTAAAGAGTCGAGTTTCTTCTGCAGCTGACGTTGTTTGGCAGTCAGCATGTGCGAATCAAAAAATGACAACGATGTTCCTCCGGTGGTGATTAGGAGTAGTGTACAAAGGGCAAGAACGGTAGATAACCTCACTGATGCCTCATTCTGTTTTGCGTAAATATCATTCCTAAAGATATAAAAAAGTTGTGCCCGCAGAAAAAATTCATTGGGTAAAAATTCCAGGAAGAGACCCAGAGTAAGCAGAAATGTAAGATTTTACATCAAACTTACGGGCACACCCTGCAGCATTCATATAGCGGATCTTTCCGAACACGGGTCGCTCACCCCATGCGCGGTCATGCACTCCTCCTATTGACCATGCACATCCTGTGTAACCGTTCGGGTCCCTGCCGTCAAGCTGCCATCGGTCATTCAGATACACTGCGAATTCCATTGCCTGTTCAGGGCTCTCACTCCACTCAAGTATTTTTTTTGCCCAGTACATGCGCATATATCCATGCATAGTGCCGGTTCTCAGCATTTGGGATTGTGCTGCATTCCAGAGAGGATCGTGCGTGATTGCATGCTCCAGGGAGTTAAGTGCATAGAGGTACTCTCTTTTGTCACCTCTGTGAGCGTTCAGAGTTGTCTTCGCCCAGTCAGGAAATCCCTCAAAGCGGTCATAGGCGGTGTTGTAGTAGCAGAAGTTATCAGAAAGCTCCCGCCGTACAATCAGTTCTTCCAGAAATGCTTCTTTAAGCTCGGGAGAACCAGATGCATCCCGTACTGCAATAGCAACTCTTTGTGCGGATAGCTGGCCATAGTGAAGGTACGGGGAGAGGCGCGACTGTGCATCAGCATTCGGATCATTGCGGAGTTCATTATATCGGGTTAATCCGGAAGACACAAATAGCTCCAGTGCGCTAAGAGCAGCTGAAGTGCCGGGTAGGATGCCGGTAACCGGAGCAACGGTTCTGTCACACCGCAATGATGCAGCTATCACTTCCCAGTCTGGCTCTTGATACGATTTTGATTTCTTGGAAACAGGTTGTAGCCGGGGGAAGGGTTCAAGAAATTCTGGCAGGAGCTTGTGAATTTTAGGGCGTAACGTATATGCTCCGAACTCACGTTTGGGACTTGCAATCAGTGCCGGTACAATGTTATGCGCATCTACCTCATAAAAGGGTACGGTAATCTGTTTTGCAGTATCACGTTTCCAGGTGCGCTTGATAATCAAAGGATCAAAATCAGATACCAGCGCAAAGACACCATGCTCTTTACAGAAGTTGCCTATCATATCTGGTGGGTTACCAGGAAGCAGGAAAAAGGAATTGCAAGTTCCTGTAGGTGCTGTTCTGTTTCCTGTAGACCCTTCAGAAGAAAATCGTACTGACGTAATCCGGCCTGCAGAAAATCATTCACCAGTGAAAAAACAACTACCAAACCTCTGTCCGACTCTTCTGCCAGCTCCCTCGCAAACAGAAGCGCCCAGTTATCCTGCGCGCGCTGATCGCGGCTCATCCAGTAAACCACAGGTCCCAGGCCGCCAGCCC
>JAEXTR010000015.1 GCA_023406915.1 Bacteroidota bacterium | reverse complement strand
GATGTGCTCAATGCGATCGGAAATCAAAAGTCTAAGTATGAAACTGCAACCTTTGCCGTGGATGTTGAGTCTCTGAGAGCCGCAGTTGATGGTCCTGGTGGTTCTCCCATCTATCGTATGCTGAAAGGTACTGTCTACTATCTTCTCCCTGTTGAACTGATATCGTTTCTATCCAGGACGAAAGGGAATCATGTAACCCTTACCTGGTCAACAGCCACCGAAACCAACAACGAAGGATTCACTGTTCAGAGAAAAGCTGCTGATGCTACCATTTACGAAAACCTTGGTTTCGTAAGAGGAAACGGCACCACTGCTGAGACATCAAACTATTCATTCACAGATTCAAAAGCTAATGTTGGCACCTACCACTACCGTCTGTTACAGAGAGATCTGGACGGAACAACTCACTACAGTGAGCCACTGGTTGTGGAAGTAACCAATCCGAACACTTTTGTTCTGGAACAGAACTATCCTAATCCGTTCAACCCATCAACCAGCATCCAGTTCTCGATTCCTGTAAAGGCGAGAGTATCACTGAAGATCTTTGATATCGTTGGTCAGGAAGTTGCAAAACTTATTGACGGCGAACTGGCAGCAGGCTATCACGAAGTAGTATTCAACGCAGCAAAGATCAGCAGCGGTGTATATTTCTATCGTATCGAAGCCAATGGCGTAAACGGACAGAACTATAACTCAGTTAAGAAGATGATTCTGAACAAGTAATAGTCCGTTCTTTTTTTCTCAAGGCTGCTTCCTGAAAAGGGGGCAGCCTTTTTTGTTGGTATTACAGGTGTTTTGAGGCTGTATAAAACGTTTGCCGGAACCGATTCCCGTTTGTAACTTTGGATATTCAATCATATTTTTGCAGAGACATCGTGGCACACACTCTCTCCTTGTTTCTTATTATTTGTATTGGATTCACCATGAGCGCACAACAGCACCGCACAATTCTGCATAATGCAAAAGTCTATACTGTTAATGAGAAACAGCCTCTGACTGAAGCTGTAGTGATAGAGGGAAACAAGATTTTGTTTACGGGTTCCAACAGTGAGGCTATGCAGTTCAGGACCGGGACTACCGATATGCTTGACCTGAATGGAAAGCTTGTTCTGCCTGGTTTGATTGATAACCATGTCCATTTCATCAATGGTGGATTCTATTTGAATGGCATTAACCTCAGACCAGCAAAAACGGTACATGAGTTTATATCCATTCTTGGTTCATATATTTCTCAGTATCCTGGTCAGTGGGTCACGGGGGGCGATTGGGATCATGAGGCATGGGACCAGAAAGTGGAACCGCGTAAAGAATGGATAGACAGTGTATCTGGCTCAACACCGGTTTTTGTGAACCGTTTTGATGGTCACATGGGCGTTGCAAACTCTGAAGCCCTTCGGAGAGCAAATATTACTAAAGATACTCCCGATCCTGATGGTGGAAAAATTGTGAAGGACCCTGTAACCGGTGAGCCAACTGGGGTATTAAAAGACAATGCGATGAGTCTTGTATATTCGATCATACCCACTCCGGGTGAAGCTGAGTATGATGCTGCACTGCGTTCAGCGCTCAATGAGGCTAAGAGACTTGGGATTACTTCAGTTCAGGATATTACGTATTATAACGATCTCGCTACCTATCGCCGTGCTAAGGAAAATAAGCAGCTAACGTGCAGGATTTACGGAAGAACTCCCATAGACTCATTCCACGATATGGTAGAACAGGGTGTTACTGCCGGCAGCGGCGATGAGTACATAAAGCTTGGCTCACTCAAGGCGTTTACTGACGGATCGTTGGGATCAGCAACTGCATGGTTCTTTGATCCTTATGTGCAGGATACTTCTACATGCGGATTGGCTATGGATATTGTATCAGATGGAAGACTCGAACGGTGGGGGATTGATGCCGACAGTAAAAGGCTGCAACTTTCAATCCATGCTATCGGTGACCGTGCGAATTCATGGTGTCTGGATTTATTCAGCAAAATCATAAAAGAAAATCCCCAGTGGGACCGAAGATTCCGAATTGAGCATGCGCAACATCTGAGGAAAGAAGATATTTCCCGAATGAAACAGCTGAATGTTGTTGCCTCCGTACAGCCGTATCATGCTATTGATGATGGCGTATGGGCTGAAAAACGGATTGGGAAAGAACGACTCCGCTATACCTATCCATTTCGAAGCCTGATTGATGCAGGTGTAAAGGTATCTTTTGGTACAGATTGGAGTGTTGCTCCGCTGAATCCAATGCTGGGAATATATGCTGCAGTAACCAGAAGAACCCTTGATGGAAAAAACCCGAATGGCTGGATACCTGAAGAGAAAATTTCAGTTGAGGAAGCGGTAAAATGTTATACGCTGAATTCAGCGTACGGTGCCTTCGAAGAAAATATCAAGGGTAGCATTGAACCTGGAAAACTAGCTGATCTGGTCGTGCTGTCAGATGATATTTTTTCGATTGATCCGGAAAAAATTAAAGATGTGCATGTGCTGATGACCATATTTGACGGTGTGGTTATTTACAGTTTGCACTAAATCAGAAGCGATAGTGAAGAATAAAACCGGAGCGGTCTTCGGTTTACACATGAAAGGTTAGCAGATGCAAAAAGATAATGAGAAAAAGACTCCGAATGATGGATTCGTAGATGAGACTAAGTATTCAATGGAAACTCATCTTATTTACGGAAAAAATGAAAGTGCGAAATGGGATTATGAACACCATGTAGTTGCTCCTCTGTCATCATCAGTTATCTTTCGGTTAGATTCTGTTGAGCGGGGTGCCGAAGGCTTCCAGGAATTTGCCAATATTGAGTTTTTGAAGGAATCCAAGCATGAACCCATCTATATTTATGACCGCCTTGGTGAACCCAATAAAGATTTACTTGAGGAAAACCTTGCCTATATCGAACGCGGAGAAATGGCAGTTACATACACCACTGGTATGGGTGCGATTTCTGCCATCCTGAGTGTGCTCGCAAAAAATGGCGAACATATTGTTGGGAACAGGACTTTGTACGGATGTACTTTTTCTCTTATCAAAAACTGGCTTCCACGGTATGGTATTACCCATACTTTAACAGATCTGAGTCAGAGCGGGAACCTGGCAAATGCTATTCAGTCCAATACCCGTGTAATCTACTTTGAGACTCCCTCAAATCCAAATCTTGAACTGATCGATATTGCAGAGGTGAGGCGGATTGTTGATGAGGTGAATGCAACAAGAGATGAAGCAGATCGTATGTATATTGTCGTTGACAATACTTTTGCTTCTCCATTTTGTCAGCGTCCGATTGAGCATGGTGCCGACTTTACCGTACATAGTCTTACAAAGGGAATCGGTGGTTTTGGAACCGATATGGGAGGTGTTGTAATAGGACCAAAGCGATTCCAGGATATGCTACTGGTATTCAGAAAGGACTTTGGTGCAGTGCTTAGTACCAAGGCTGCCTGGACCATTCTGACCTATGGACTTCCAACCCTCCATCTCAGAATTGGAAGACAGACTGATTCCGCTATGAAGACCGCTCAGTTTCTGGAGAATCATCCGCTCGTTGAGTTCGTTCATTATCCTGGACTTCCATCATTCAGGCAGTACGAGCTTGCAAAAAAGCAAATGATGGATTTTAGAGGAAATTTTGCTCCCGGCGGTCTCCTTTTCTTTGGTTTAAAAGGAAAAGACGAGTCAGATAAGAAAGAAAAAGGCAAGATCCTTATGAATTTTGCTGCCAAAAATGCGTATACTATGACTTTGGCCGTTAGTCTGGGGCATACCAGGACTCTTATTGAGCACCCGGCTTCCATGACTCACTCAGTTATTCCACCTGAAAAACTGAAAGAATCAGGTATCGATCCCGGAGGAATACGGATTGCATTTGGACTTGAGAACCCGGATGATATTATCTTTGATCTCGACCGGGCATTAAAAATGATCGGATCATAGCAAAAGAATTTAGCTAAACAGTTTTCACCAACAAGAAAGAAGAAGAAACCTTATGAGAATAGGGATACCTAAGGAAACCGGATTAGAAGAACGCAGAGTCGCACTCGCACCGGCCGGTGTTGACGCCCTCACCCGTAACGGACATACTGTATATGTACAGAGCGGAGCGGGAACTGGAAGTCACTTTTCGGACGACGAATATATCAGTGTTGGCGCAAAAATCGTTTACAATGCTGATGAAGTTTTTCAACGTTCAGAGTGTATTGTAAAAGTCAGTCAGCTCAATGAAGACGAAACTGCACTCTTACAAGACCACCATATCGTTTTTTCGTTTTTACATCTGAGCGTCAGCAAGAAGAAAATCGTTAGCACACTCCTCGAAAAGAAGGTGACTGCAATTGGATTCGAATTGATCGAAGACAAAACAGGGCTTCCGGTTCTCCATTCGATGAGTGAGATTGCCGGTCAGCTCTCTGTTCAGATTGCCGAAGAGCTTCTGAAGAGTACCATGCCCGAAGGGCGTGGAGTTTTACTTGGTGGGATCACCGGTGTTGCTCCAGCAGCAGTAGTTATTCTTGGCGCTGGTGTTGTTGGTCGCACCGCTGCCAGATCAGCGCTGGGACGCGGTGCTCAGGTAATTGTGCTTGATAAAGACCTGAATCGTCTGCGCCTGATCGACGACACATTCCCCCGGAAAGTCACTACTGTACAGGCAAATACATTAACAATTGCACGGGGAGTGAAGTTTGCGGATGTCCTGATCGGTAGTGTGCTGATTAAGGGAGAGAAGGCACCAAACCTGGTCACCGATGAGATGGTGCAGACAATGAAAAAAGGTGCGGTCATCATCGATATTTCTATCGACCAGGGTGGTTGTATTGCCACCAGCAGACCTACGAGTCTCTCGAATCCAACTTTTGTACAGCATGGAGTCATTCACTACGCAGTTCCCAATATGACGGCTTCAGTAGCAAGAACTGCAAGCATGGGTATTACGAATGCAGCCCTCAACTACATTCAGGCTGTTGCGGATAAAGGTCTGGCAGAAGCCTTGCAACACGACCCTGGATTGGCTGCCGGCGTGGGTACCTACAGTGGTTATTGTACAAATGAAGTAATAGCAGATACCTTCGCTCTGGAGTACCGCCCTATCAGGATACTCCCGAATAATTAATGAAGTTTTCCGGCATAACTTTTTTAACAAAAGAAAGATAAATGTATGGTTCTTAGTGAATCAAAAGTGAAGCATAATTACCCTAGTAATATCATGAAACAGTATAATTCAAAGCTCGTCTCTGCTGCAGAAGCAGTGAAAGCAATTAAATCTTTTGACAAGATTGCTGTGCACTCAAACTGTGCATTCCCTCTGACGCTGATAAGCGCATTGGTTGACCGGAAAGATGAACTGGAAGGTGTTGAAATGATGCACGCCCTTACAGTTGGTGAACTTCCTTATCTGAGACCGGGTATTGAAAAGCATCTCCATCACAGTTCATTTTTTATGGGTGCTGATGCCCGAAGAGCTGTGAATGAAGGACGTGCTGATTTTACACCGGTTTTTCTGTTTGAGTATCCCATCCTTTTCAAACGTGGCTATATTGTTCCGGATGTGGCTCTTATCCATGTCTCTCCACCGGATGAACACGGTTTTTGCAGTTATGGTGTTGAAGTCGGACTTATTAAAACACCCGCTGAACACTCAAAAATCATCATTGCCCAGGTTAACCCCCAAATGCCCAGGGCACTCGGAGACAGCTTTATCCATATTAACCGCATCAATTATATTGTTGAAGTAGATGAGCCTATCGTAGAATTGGGTCACGAGACCAAAGAGCTTACACCGGAAATGGTTGAAGCCTATTCCCATATCGGAAAGCACATTTCTGAGTTGATCGAGGATGGCAGCACGTTGCAGCTGGGCATCGGTGTTATTCCTGATTCAGTATTACGTTTTCTTGGTGACCACCGCGATCTCGGTATTCACTCTGAAATGTTCTCAGATGGTATTATTGAATTGGTTGAGCGTGGTATTATCAATAACCGTAAAAAGACGCTTCATCAGGGAAAAATCATCGCTGGATTCGTTCTTGGCTCAAGAAAGTTGTACGACTTTGTTGACAATAATCCTCTGATCGAGTTCCATCCGCAGGAATATGTAAACGATCCTTTTGTAGTGGCACAGAATACGAAGATGGTTGCTATTAACTCTGCGATCGAGGTTGACATTACTGGTCAGGTCTGTTCTGATTCTATCGGACCAAGACTGTTCAGCGGTTTTGGTGGTCAGGTTGACTTCATCAGGGGTGCCACCCGTTCTGAAGGTGGCAAGCCGATCATTGCTCTTCCTTCCACTACCAAGGATAAAAAGATATCCCGCATTGTATCTCAGTTGAAACCTGGCGCCGGCGTTGTGACAAACCGTGCAGACGTTCACTACGTTGTGACCGAGCATGGTGTAGCTCAGCTGTTTGGTAAGCCAATCAGTCAGCGTGTAAAAGCCCTGATTGCGATTGCTGATCCGGCATTCCGTGAGGACCTTGAGCGGTACGCAAAAGAGCAGAGATATATTTAACCGCTGATGATTGCTGTAATTGGTGATGTGCATGGCTGCATCAATACCCTGCGTGCCCTCGTCTCGAAGGTACGGAAAAGCTTTCCCCGAATCTCAGTCTACCAGGTCGGTGACCTGGTAGACCGAGGGCTGTTCAGTGCGGAAACTGTTTCCTATATTCTTGATGAGGGAATTCAATTCTGTAAAGGTAACCATGATTTTATGTTTCTTGAAGCCATGAGAAACAAAAACGATAAGGTAATGCGAACCTGGTTTGCAAATGGCGGCAGCACAACAGTTGAC
>JAEXTR010000350.1 GCA_023406915.1 Bacteroidota bacterium | reverse complement strand
GTGTTGTATCTCTACTATATCAGAGATCATGGATTCGGTACGCGACTTGGTCTGGCGCTGGTTCTTGGAGGTGCTGTTGGTAATCTTATTGACAGGGTGTTTTACGGCGTATTCTTCGGATACGGACCCTTGTTCTTTGGAAATGTGGTTGACTTCTTTGACTTCGATTTCTTTGACTTCGAGTTATTCGGGCGCACTTACCAGCGATGGCCAATTTTTAATATCGCCGATATTGCAGTGACTCTGGGTGTACTTACACTTATTATATTCCACAAATCTCTTGATAAAACTGCCGCACCTGCCAATACGGGTCAGAATGAGCCAGGCGAAGCGGCAGAAACCCCCTCTGAAGAAAATGTAAGCGAAGAAAATGTAAGCTCTGATGGCAAACCTGATAACCGAGAAGAAATTTCGATTTGACCTTCCAGCCGGGAAGAGGAAGGAACGAATTGATCTCTTTTTGGCGAATTCACTCGAGAATGCATCACGCACCCGTGTGCAAAAATTGATTGACTGGGGATATGTGTCCGTCAATGGCAAAATTGTAAAAGCCAACCAAAAGATTACTGCATTTGATGTAATTGAGGTAGTAATTCCATGTTCTCCCCGCCCTGAAAAAGCTGAACCTGAAGAAATCCCGATTGATGTTGTGTATGAGGATGATTACCTATTGCTGGTGAACAAACCACCTGGGCTGGTTGTCCATCCCAGTTTTGCTCACTTCACCGGAACGCTGGTGAATGCGCTCCTGTTTCACTCAAAAAAGCTGAGCCCATCTGAAGATGAAGAGGCAATCAGACCCGGGATTGTACACAGAATTGACAAGGATACCAGCGGGCTACTGGTTGTGGCAAAAGATGAGGTTACGCACGCACGACTTGCTGCTCAGTTTGCGGCACATTCGGCAGAGCGGGAGTACTGGACGGTGGTCTGGGGAGTCATGAAAGAACCTCAGGGTACAATTGAAACCTTAATCAGCCGCAGTAAGAAGGACAGGAAGAAGTTTGCAGTCAGCAAGGATGAAGGTAAGATTGCCATTACAACGTATGAAGTCATTGAATATTTTGAATTTGCCACCCTGTTGCGGGTGCGCCTGAAGACAGGAAGAACTCATCAGATTCGGGTTCATTTTTCATCCCTGGGACATCCAGTCTTTGGTGATGAGACGTATGGCGGCAGAGCATTACTTTTCGGGAGTCATTTGCCAAAGATGAAGAGCCGGCTTGACAACCTGCTGGAGATCATGCCCAGGCAGGCATTACACGCAAAAACACTTGGATTCACTCACCCCCATTCAAAGGAGTTCATGCGGTTTGATTCCGGACTACCGGCTGATATGCAGCTTCTCATAGAAAAATTACGAATGTAAAGAACAGGTGCAACGATGCTGAAAATCTACAATACCCTTACCAGTAAAAAAGAAGAGTTTGTTCCACTCAACCCGCCCGCAGTTCATTTTTATATGTGCGGTCCAACCGTATATGATCTGTTTCATATAGGTAACGGGCGATCATTCATTATGGCTGATGTAATCCGCAGATATCTGGATTACCGTGGTTACGCTGTAAAGTTTGTTATGAACCTTACAGATATTGACGATAAGATCATCAGGAAATCACATCAGGAGAACAGGAGTGCTGCGGAGGTAGCAACAGCGTATTCACAGGCATTCTTTGATGATATTGGAAAGCTTGGCATTAAACCTGCCACTGTGTACCCCCGGGCTACTGAGCATATTGAAGATATTATCGGACTTATCAGCCGGTTAATTGAAAATGGTGTGGCTTATGAATCACAGGGAGATGTGTATTACAATATCTCGAAGTTTTCCGGATACGGAAAACTCAGTGGCAAGAATATAGAGGAACTGGCAGCTGGTGCACGGGTTGAAGTCAGCGAGATTAAGCAGAGTCCACTCGACTTTGCCCTGTGGAAGAAAGCAAAAGAAGGAGAACCATTTTGGGAAAGTCCATGGGGAAAAGGAAGACCAGGCTGGCATATTGAATGCTCTGCAATGAGCTGTAAGCATCTGGGTGAAAGTTTTGACATCCATGCAGGAGGCAGTGATCTGATTTTCCCGCACCATGAAAACGAGATTGCACAATCTGAAGGCGCAACCGGGAAGCAGTTTGTTAAATACTGGATACACTTTGGATTTCTGAACATTGATAATGAAAAGATGTCCAAATCATTGGGTAATTTTTTTACTGTCCGGGATATCCTAAAGAAGTACCCGGCTGAGGCACTACGATTTTTCTTTGCACAGACTCATTATGCAGCCCCATTAAATTTTACAGAAGAGGCAATTGATGCCGCACAGCGGGGACTGGAAAAGATCAGCAATGTGGTTCACAGGCTTAAATCAGAGATTGAAAAGGCTGATGAAGCTGGTGCAGGATTCATTGTTCAGGAGTTTTATGACGGTTTTAATGCCGCAATGGATGATGACTTCAATTCTCCTAAAGCTTTGGCAGTAATCTTTGATTTTATAAAAGAAGTGAACAAGGCACTGGCATCAGGAAAGATGAGCAAGAGCGCACTTACTGATGCATTTGCTTTTATGGAAAAGACGGCATCCGGAGTTCTTGGTCTGGTTAGTGATACTGCCCCAAAACAGGCAGGACTTGAGCATCAGCTAATGAATCTTCTGCTTGATCTTCGTGTTTCACTTAAAAAAGAAAAAAACTATAAGCTGGCAGATGAAATCAGAGATAAACTGAAGGCGATGGGGGTGATACTGGAGGATACAAAGGAAGGGACCACCTATAAACTACAGTAGACAAGCGAATCCATCAACGAATAGTATCGTTCTGGATGGGGTTGAGGTGCCCTACATTATTAGAGTGAATAAAAGGGCACGTCGTATCATCCTGCGGATGCGGTCAGATAAAATTGTCCGGGTTACAACTCCACCGGGTATACGGAGGCAGTATGTTGAAACAGTGTTGCAGGAAAGTGCCCAATCTATTTTAGCACAGTATCAGAAATTGGATAATGCAGGAGAAGTATTCTGCTATCTGGGCAAGCAATTGCCTGTAAGGGTATATCCCTCAAGGACTGATTATAGCTCAGTGAAGCTCGAAGGTGGGGAATTGCAGTTTTCAACTGTTACAACCGGGGTTGAAGAGAAGCGGCAACTTTATAAAAAGATTTTGCACAAAATAGGGAAAACCTATTTAACCAAACGATGTGTTGAGCTTGCGGCAGAACATGGGTTCACAGTGGTATCGGTGAAGGTCAGACATATGCAGTCACGATGGGGAAGTTGTACATCCAGAAAGACTATCACCCTGAATGCTGCCTTGATGCAGTGCCCTCCGGATGTTATAGATTATGTGGTAATCCATGAACTGTGTCATACCCGTGTTCCTGACCATACCCCCAGATTCTGGATGGAGGTAGAGAAGTATCTTCCTGATTTTCGAAGACTGAGGTACGCACTCAGGCAGTATAGTGTAATATAATATAATATAATGACCGTTCATCATAATCCCCCGCGACGGGGGAATATGATTTCGTATTTTATTAGTGAAAAAATAAGCTTTCTGAAAAGAGTTAACCCAAAAACAAAAAGGTTCATTCATGTATAAAAAACTAATTGCCGGGATCTTGCTTATGCTGATAGCAACGCAGATTGGGATGGCACAGCAGCCGCCCATTCTTGACCGTGAACTATTTTTTGGTGACCCTGAGATTTCAGGTGCACAGATTTCACCAGACGGTAAGTTCATCTCATTTATTAAACCATTCAATAATGTCCGGAATATCTGGGTCAAAGGGATCAATGAGAAGTTTGAGGATGCGCATCCTCTTACTGCTGATACCAAGCGCCCGGTGACCGGCTATTTCTGGTCGCAGGACAGCAGATACATTCTGTATGTTCAGGATCAGGGCGGTAATGAAAATTTCCGCATTTATGCCGTAAACCCTATGGAAAAGGGTGATCCTGTACCAGCAGCACGTGATCTGACACCTTTTGAGAATGTACGTGCACAGATTTACAGTGTTCCGAAACATTCCCCCAATGAAATCTTCGTTGGCCTGAATGACCGCAATCCTCAGCTCCATGATGTGTACAAATTAAACCTCACCACTGGTGAGCGCACTCTTCTTCGCAAGAATGATGATGGCGTAGCCGCCTGGGTCTTTGATCTTCAGGGTAACCTGCGTCTTGGTATCCGTCAGACAGCAGATGGCGGAAGTGAAATTTTGAAGATTGAAGGCGAATCGCTGGTTTCAATTTACAGTCATAACAGTGAAGAAAGCGCTGCACCAGTTCGCTTCACACCTGATGGAAAGAAGTTCTATCTTATTTCCAATAAAGGGAACGAGATTGATAAGATGCAGCTGTATCTCTTTGATTTGGCTGACAACTCTAAACATATGATTGATAAAGATCCGCTGGATGAAGTAGATATTGATAACGCGATTTTCTCAGATGTTACTGATGAACTGATCGCAACTACCTATGAAGCAGACAGAACAAGAATCTACTTCAGAGATAAAGAGTATGAAGCTGCCTACAACAAGCTGAAGAGTCTATTACCCGAAGGGGAAGTATCGGTTGGCTCTCAGACTGCTGATGAAAAAATCTGGCTTGTGTATTTGTACCGTGATGTTGATCCGGGATCTGCCTACATCTATGATGTAAAGCAGGGTAAGGTTGAATTACTGTACCGCTCACGCCCCAACCTTCCTACTGAGTACCTTGCAGAAATGAAGCCGGTACGTTACACCGCCCGTGATGGCGTTGTAGTGCCTGCTTATCTGACTCTTCCGAAGGGCATGGAAGCAAAGAATCTCCCAGTAATCATGTTTATCCATGGTGGTCCCTGGGCACGTGACGGATGGGGATATAATTCTATGGCTCAATTTCTTGCTAACCGTGGTTATGCAGTATTACAACCAAACTTCCGCGGATCGACCGGATATGGTAAGAAATTCCTCAACCTTGGTAACAAGCAGTGGGGACGCGGCACCATGCAGCATGATATCACAGATGGTGTTGCCTATCTGGTAAAGGAAGGCATTGCTGATCCTAAACGGGTAGCCATTGCAGGCGGTTCATACGGTGGGTATGCAACTCTTGCCGGACTTGCTTTTACCCCTGATTTATATGCGTGTGGTTTTGATATTGTTGGGCCTTCCAACATCATTACTCTGCTGAACAGCATTCCTCCTTATTGGGCACCAATTAAAAAGATGTTTGATATCCGCGTTGGGGATATGAACAATCCTGATGAATTGAAGATGCTTGAGCATGTTTCTCCGCTGAATTATGCAAAGGAGATCAAAAAACCACTCTTTGTTGTTCAGGGTGCAAATGATCCGCGCGTAAAGGTTGCTGAAGCAGATCAGATTGTTGTTGCAATGCGTGATCTCGGAAGACAGGTTGAATATATGCTTGCCGCTGATGAGGGACACGGTTTTGCCGGTAAGGAAAACAGACTGGCAATGGTTACCGCAATGGAGCAGTTCTTTGCAAAGCACTTAAATGGGCGCGTTCAGACTGATGTAAAGGACGAGATCAACACCCAACTGAAAAAGCTGATGGTTGATATCACCACCGTGAAGCTGCCGGAAACTTCTAAGACAGATGCTTCTGCAGCTGAGGTGCTGACTTCATTTGATGCTTCGAAAGTGAAGTATGGAACAACTGTTTATTCCATGACCGTCAATGCAATGGGACAGAAATTCGCATTAAATATGAGCCGTACCGTAAAGAAGGTTACCGTTGATGGTGAAGAAAAAATTCTTCTTCTTGATGATGTGACCGGAATGATGGCAGTGCAGGATTCTATCCTCATTTCCCCCGCTACGTTACTTCCTTTGAAGCGTACCATTGATCAGGGCATGGCAAAGGTCAGCCTGGTGTTTGAAGAGAAACAGGTTACCGGAAGTATGGAAGCCGGTGGACAGAATACACCACTTACCATAGCAACTCAAGGACCAGTACTGAGTGATGGTGCTGTGATTGAACTTGCAATGTCAACACTCGATTTGAAAGACGGTTACACTGCAATGTTTGATGTTGCCGAAATGATGAGCGGAAAGGTTACCCGTTATGTAATGAACGTTCTGGGTACAGAAACACTGAAGCTAAAATCCGGTGACTATCAGGTCTTCAAAGTTGAGCTGAAACCAGCTGACGGATCAGGAGAAACTGGTCTCTTCTGGCTTGATACAAAGGATAAGATTGCACTGAAGATCGAACAGAAGCTGCCTGCGCAGGCCGGTGGTGGTTCGGTAACTACCGAGATTGTCCGCTGATACATTAGTATTTTAGGTTAGATACACTGCCCGGTTTCGTTACCGGGCAGTGTTGTTTTAAAGCAGGGTTACAATGTCAGAGACTCCAGAATAACTGGATAGAGGGAAGAAAGAACATGGGATCATAAGTACTATTTGCCACCTCTTTTAAGAATGCAGCAGAAACCAGCAGACGAAGATTTTCCGAGACCGAAAGGACTGCCCCTGGCTGTATGTAGATGAATCCGGCAGTATAATCAGACCGGAGGTCTGTTACTGAATAGAAGCCTGAAA
>JAEXTR010000349.1 GCA_023406915.1 Bacteroidota bacterium | reverse complement strand
ATCCAGTTCGCTACCCAAACACTTGGTATCGCAACTGGTGGACAAATTGACATCGCCGGGGCTATATGGCGTACCGAGGATGGCGGTGATTCCTGGGCTACCATTGGCGTCTGCCCTGAACCGGTGCACAATTTCCATTTTTACGATTCCCTGCGCATGATTGGTACGGGTGGTGACTGGGAATACGGTACCTCTGTGGTCAGATCTACCGACGGTGGTCTCTCTTTCACCTGCGAGAACCTTCCCTATTTCGGCATTGGCTCCTCACTTGCCATGCGGAAAACTAATGAATTCTGGATTGCCCTGGGTACCGCGGCAAAACTTCTCTATTCACTCGATGATGGCAACACCTGGTCTGAATACATAACCCCTCAATTTACAGCCGTGTATGACCTCGTTTTCATCGATAGCCTTCATGGTGTCGCATGCGGTGAGATGGGTTCAGTCTTCCTCTTTAGCGATTCAGTCGTATCGGTCAATGACGCACCCCATGATCCGCCGGTCTCCTACGCCGTGATCAGTAACTACCCAAACCCTTTTAATCCGGAAACCACAATCAGCTTCCGCCTGCCCGCCAAAAGTAATTTCAGCCTCGATGTCTACGATGTGCGCGGTCGATTTGTCCGGAATCTCAATTCTGGAATTCTGGAAGAGGGAAACCATATTGCTTCCTTCAGATCCGATGACCTCCCGTCCGGTGTCTATGTTGCTCGCCTTTCCTATATCCCGGTCTCTGGCAACATTCCAGCCGGCATGGTATCACGTAAAATGGTTCTTATTCGGTGAGTCTCTGTATGAAAAAAAGTATCCTCCTGTTCGTGTGTACGGCAATCCTTCTCGTTTCCCTCTCTGGCTGCGCCGGATCAACGGAAGAAAGCATTCCATTCAAAGACTATGACCACACACCCACACTGCTTGGTAAACCTGATGCCCAACTCCTGTCACAATTTGACCGCTACGCAAAAGGTTTGTATCAGACAGACTCCCTTCATAACCGCGTAAAACCCCCGTTCCCTACACGGAATAGGGAAGTGCTCATGGAACTCCTCGTTCCTGCACTGGAACCAAATCTGAATAAGCTGCGTCTCTTACCTCATGATGAATTGATCTCAGAAATTGCCGCCTTCAATCATCGTGTGTATCGTGCATTATGGGGCTCGGACTTTTACCGCTGGGGTGGTGATATCTTTGACCTCGATGATCCGCAGCCCGAAGGTATCGGCGCAGAAAAAATGTTCGGTCTCGATTGCTCCGGCTTCACCACCGCACCGTATGAAATCGCTGTCCACCTCGGCTTGCTGAAAGCTGAACAAACCGTGTTCTCCTCACAGGGATACCGACTGTTTTGTGAACGCACCGGATTCGTAGATGGTGGCGCCCTGGATGGCGGCTCAAACCGCTACCGCCTTGACACCAGGGAACTCGATCAGCTCGGCAGGGAACTCTTCAGAATCGAAAAAGGCTCTCAGCCGACCGAAGCACAAATTAAAATGCTCCGCGGTGGCGATATCGTGGGACGCAATGGTCACTTCGGCATTATCATCGTGCTTGAGGGTGAACCTTATTTTATTGAGTCGGGTGGCTGGGTCTGCCATAGGGTTGACGGTCTCCCCGTCCACGCTCGTAATGCACTTGAAATTTTTGCCCGCAACGGGTATCTTACAATCAGAAGATGTTTGGAAATGAATGACTAAATATATTGCTCTGCTCCTCCTCCTGTTCCCTGCAGCTATCCTTTCACAAAGCACCTATAGCTCTGGTGCCGGATTTGACACCGTGTACACCTACTACGATAATAATCAGGTGGAATCCAAAATCGCCACCTATAAAGGGGTGCGCGATGGAGAAGCATCTTTTTATTGGGAAAATGGTAATCTTAAACAGAAGATGACCTACTATAATGGTAAAGTCCAGGGTGCTGTGCTTGAGTATTGGGAGTCCGGAAAACCAAAAATGACCTACACAATCGAGAATGGTCTCCGCCAGGGTCCTATTGATGTGTTTGATTCTTCCGGAGTATTCATTGCCAATATCTATTATGATGGTGGTCTCCTCGTGCCCGAGGTTGCAGAAGCCAGTGAAGAGGAAAAACAACGCCAGGTAATCGTTGATCCCGCTTTTTATCAAACTGCTGAGGTGATGCCTGAACCCGAAGGCGGTCTCAAGGCAATCCAGGATAAACTGGTCTACCCTGAATTTGCCCGCGATTATAAGATCGAAGGCACCGTCGAAGTCCTCGTTTTTGTGGATGCATTCGGTAAAATCGTCGATACCCGTATCGAAAAGGAAATCGGCTACGGTTGCGAAGAGGCTGCAATAAACGCAATCAAAGCAGTGAAATTCAAACCCGGCACCCTTGGTGGCAATCCCGCAAACCTCCAGATCATGATCCCGGTCGTCTTCAAACTGAAAAACCGCTAACCCGGGCTAAGCTGAATTAACGGAACCGATCCGTCAGCTGACGGATCGCATATCTATGTGTAACTATATCCCCACACACCCCTTACAACCATTTTTCCATGTAAGACCTTATTCAGATTTGATAGGTCACTGTCTAACACAAAATTGTTCTACCGGCGGAATCAATGAAACCCCAATGCCTTCACAATCGCTCCCACATCATCACCGTATCCTTGCGCATCCGCCCGGTAATTAAAAAACTCCCGTCGAAGCGGATAATGCTTCCGCAGCTGATCAAAATGTGCTCTCCCTTCCTTATCACTCATCTTCATCATCTGCTTCATCGCTTCAGTATCCCTTAATGGTTCATAGATACTGCAAAGCAGATCTCCGACTGCCCCCCACTCATCCTTTCCCGGTTGCAATACCCGCTCACTATGCTCCACCGGTGGATGGGGCGCTGTCCAGCTCCCGTTCATACCCGCAAACTTACTTAGCGCCTCATACACCATACTCGTGCCATTGATCTTTCCCTCAAGCGTATAGCCCGCAATATGGGGTGAGGCAATAAGGCTCTGCTCCAGCAGGGGATGGTGCACACTCGGTTCCCCCTCCCATACATCAAGAACCAACTTCAGACCCTTGTCCGCCGCAACCCGGGCAAGCGCAGCATTGTCAGCCACCTCCCCCCGTGATGCGTTGACCACGATGCTTCCATCTTTCAGACTCCTGAAAAACGCCTCATCCGCCAGATGGTGGGTGGGATACTTCCCCCCGGTGGTATAGGGGGTATGAAAAGTAACAATATCCGCATCCCTCAGCTCATGGAGTGGTCGGTAATCGTCGCTTCCGGTTTCATCCTTCAGCGGTGGATCACACAAAACAACCCCCATTCCCAGCGCTTTTGCTGTATTTCTGATCCTTGATCCAATGTTGCCAACCCCGCAGATACCTATGGTAAGGTCTTGCAATCGTTTTCCTGTCCTGAGCGCAGGGTGAAAGATCGCCGTCCATACATACTCCGCAACCGCATCTGCATTGCACCCCTTGGCATCGGTAAAGGTGATCCCTTTTGATCGCAGGTAGGGGAGGTCAATATGATCGGTACCAATAGTCGCTGTACCTACAAATCCTACAGATGTCCCCTCCAGCAGGGCTGCATCCACTTTTGTTACGGACCTGATGATAAGTGCATCTGCGTTGGCAAGTGATTCCCGCGTGATCCCTCTTCCGGGAAGCTGGTGTACGGTGCCAAGTGTGGAAAATGCCTCCCCGGCATAAGCTATGTTTTCATCGGTTATTATTTGCATGATCTTCGTTTGCTGCCTCCTTCAGCAGCGGGGATAGAAATGTGATAAGATATTCTTTTGAGACAGCACCTACACACACATCGGCAATGACTCCGTTATTTACCAGCACAAGTGCCGGAACAGTTGTGATTCCGAGTCGCTCCCCAATACCCGGAAACTTCGAAATGTCAATCTTTTCCAGCAAATCCTGTGCTGCATGCTTTGGCAGCACCTCCGCTAAAAGCCGCTCCATCACCCGGCAGGGCGCGCAATCTGCTGTGGAAAAATAAAGCAAAGATTTTTTCATCCGTTTGGAACAGAATTAATTTTTTTGTTGTTGAGATATATGTGTAAATTATTCTCTAATCTGCTGTACAGGAATCATGTCCCCGGCCAGTTTCCCCAAAGGTGTGGAAAATAAGACAGGTCACTCCGATTTACCCGCTAAAAAGAGAATATAGTACTTATATTATAGCATGATTTTTTAAAAATCATTGTAAACTAAGGAATAGTATAATGAAAATAAAGCTACTAACATTGGCAGTTATTCTGTTAGTATCATTACAAGTCAGCATAAATGCCCAGACCGGTCAGTTGTCCGGCTCTGTCCTGCAATCCGCAGGTAAACCATTGAGCGGTGTCCATGTGACACTCCGTGAACTCTCAGCCGGTACTTCTACCGATGCAGATGGTAATTTCTCCTTCCGCGGCATCCCTGCCGGAACATACACAGTCGTTACCAGCCATATCGGCTATAAACCCGTGATGATGGAGGTGGTCATCCGTAGTGGTGAAACCCGTAAAATTAACTTTAATCTGGAAATCGCACCCCTCAGAATGGGTGAAGTAACCGTTACCAGCTCCCGCTACGAAAGAATAGCAAAGGAGATTCCTCTCCCCATTGAAGTGGTTGAAGAGCGTGAAATCAGAAGCAAGGCTGCAATCTCTGTCCCTGACGCCGTCGCCGAAGAACCTGGTCTGGCACTCACCCGCGATGGTATCTGGGCAACCGGTATCAGTATCCGTGGTATGACCGGAACCAGCATCGTCACCCTCGTGGATGGCAATCGTCTCGAAACCGCTACCGAAATCCTTGCAGGTCTTTCCCTGATCGATCTGAACAATGTTGAACGGATCGAGGTGGTGAAAGGTGCCGCATCATCCCTCTATGGAACTGGTGCCCTCGGCGGTGTTATAAATATCATCTCAAAGTACCCCGGTTACTCATCACACCTCCGTTTCGGCGGAACGCTCTCTTCCTCTTATCGTACCGTGAATGAGGGTGCTGTGGGGAATGCCTCTTTCTTTGTTACGGATCAGCAGTGGTATTTCAGACTCAATGGTACGATGCGCAGCGCAACCGATACCAAAACCCCCGCAGGTACCCTTGCAAACAGCCGTTTCCGCGATCATAGCTACTCAGCCGACTTTGGTTTCAGATTCGCTGATGATCACGAAATCCGCCTCCGCGGTCAGCGTTTCTACGGTGAAGATATCGGTATCCCGGGCGGCGATGCCTTCGCAGCAACCGCTATTGCCCGCTATCCCACAGAAGAACGGAACATGATCAGCGCTGAATACCGCTGGTCAAACATCAGTGATGTACTCCTGAATACCTCCGTGAAGGTATATCATCATTATATCTACCGTAATGTGGAAATGCTTCCCAACCCCGCAAACCCGAACCTGAAGCTCTTCCCCCGTGCAGATCACAGGACGAACGGTGCTGTATGGCAATCATATTGGAACCCCGGTGGCTCACATCTTATCGTCGCCGGTGTTGATTTCTGGCAACGTAGCCTCGATAGCCGCAGGGAGCGCTATTTTGTGGCACGCGATAGTATCAGAGGCGAACGCCCTGTGCCCATGTCTCATTACAGAAGCCTCGGCTTCTTTGCGCAGGATGAATTCCGTCTCCTGCCCGATCTCCTCACCGTTACTCTCGGCGGACGGGTTGACCAGATCAGTGTGAAAAATGATGATGCTTTTGACCCTGAATACACCATCGTGAAAGGTGTCTATAACCCAAAGCCGAAAAACCAGAAACAGTTGTGGTCTGCTATCGAAGAGGATGATGTCTCCTATAGCGGTAACCTCGGATTGCTCTTCCAGCCAGTGAAAAATCTTAATATCACTGTTGCAGCCGCACACTCCTTCCGCTCCGCATCACTTGAGGAACGGTATCAGTTTATCGATCTGGGTAGCCAGGTCCGTCTCGGCGATCCTGCACTCGATCCTGAAAAAGGCTGGTTCTTTGACCTCGGTGTCCGCTATTTTGGCGAAATCTTTTCAGTGTCTGCTAATACTTTTTACAATACTCTCAGCAGCCTGATCATCGAAAAACCAGGCACCTTCCAGGGAAGAAAAGCCCTCATTAAAACAAATGTGGGCTCTGCAAAACTGTACGGCTACGACTTCCGTCTGGAAGTGAACCCCGTTGCCGATCTGGTGTGCTATGCCACTGCAGCATACGTTCGTGGTGAGGATACAGAAGCTCATCTGAACCTCCCCAATATCTCCCCGTTGTTCGGCAAAATTGGTGTAAGATCAGGTCTCTTTGGTTACGGCACTCTTGATCTCTCTGCAACCGTGTTTGATACACAGGATAACCTCGCTCCTGGTGAATCCAGAACCCCCGGCTACGCATTTATTGATGTCTATGCCAGTTCACCCGAATTTGCCCTCGGCTTTGTCAGCTTCAGCGTCCACGCTGGTGTCGAGAACCTGTTCGACAGGGAATACAAGAACCACCTCTCCAGTAACCGCGGCCTCATCCGTGCTGAACCTGGAAGGAACTTCTTCCTGAAACTGAACACTGCATTCTGATGTAAGGCTTTCAGATTTTCTGGGGCTGCCCCGGAAACAATAACCGGTGCAGCCCTTTTATTGTCTATATTACCACCGTCATTTAAACAATTTCCTGGTTGATAATGGATTGGTTTTTCCTGGCAGCCACCTCTGCCATACTGACTGCAGCAGCAACAATTTTCGAAAAAAAATCACTTTTCACCCTCTCCGCGGTTGATTTCTCTTACCGCCTGGGCTGGCTGAATCTCGTGCTTTCCATCCCATTCTTTTTTATGCTCCAATCTGCACCCCTGACTGCCGCTTCCCTTGGTGTACTCTTCTTCAAATCAATCCTGACCGCATCAGCATTTCTGCTGATTATGGAATCAATCAAAAACCTGCAGATCAGCAGGGCATTGCCGCTTCTTGCGCTCACTCCCGGCTTCGTAGCTTTCTTCGCTTTTGTCTTTATCGGTGAAACCCTTTCGATAAATGAATGGGTGGGCGTCGGACTTTTAATTGTAGGCATCTACCTGCTTGAAACCAAAGGGGGACAGGCACTCCTGGATCCTCTCCGCGTGTACCGTAATTCAAAACACCATCATTACCTGATCATTGCAATGCTGCTCATGACGGTGTCTTCCATCCTCGATAAAGTCCTGTTGAAAGATTTCAAACTCCCTCCGGTTGCGTTCATGGCATTTCAGCACCTCTTTTATGCGCTGATCTTTACGGTGGTAATGTTGGTAAAAAAAGAGAAACTCTCAGGTGTCTTCAAATATGACACAAAAGCACTCTTTCTATCAGTCCTGTTCGTAGCTGTTTGCACCATCGGCTACCGCCTCACCCAGATCGAAGCAGTAAAGATCGCACCGGTTGCCCTTGTCCTCTCCATAAAACGCACTTCCGTCTTCTTCGCAACCGTCATAGGAGGCAGAATCTTCCGTGATGAAAACCTGATCAGAAAATCCATTGCCGCTGCCATCCTCGTTGC
>JAEXTR010000341.1 GCA_023406915.1 Bacteroidota bacterium | reverse complement strand
CATACGGCATTTTCTTTGGAATGCGAGATCGTGATTTTCAGATCGAACTGATCCCAGGGGAAATCACTGAGTGCCTTCAAAAATTTTACTGTAGGCGCCCCACTTTCTGAATTCGTAATCTCGATATCGGTCCAGGATGTGGGTGTCTTCCAGACATTTGTCAGACACTTGGCGATTGCTTCTTTTGCGGCAAATCTTGCTGCGAGGTGCTGATACGCAGTTGCACGGGAGAAACAATACTCAATTTCAGCAGGTGTGAATATTTTTTCCAAAAATCGCTCACCAACCCGAAGATGACTCTCCTTAATCCTGTGAATTTCAATAATATCGACTCCGATTCCTAATACCATCTCAGTACCCTGCTGCCATGCCATTACCTCTTGGGTCAGTAGCACCTTGTATCATACCAGTGATTGGATTGGCAAAAATGGCTTCAACAAGTCCTAATCTTGACACGGGTCGTATTGAATACCCTTTTTGACGCAGCAACTCAAGTTCACTGTCCAGAAACTTTGTCTCCTCATACATCAGGATATCGGGACGCCACTGGTGATGGATTCTGCCCTGAGCAACTGCCTGCCCTACATCCATGTTGTGATCAAGAACATTTAATAGAACCTGCAGCACTACTGTAATTATTGTAGAGCCACCGGGTGAACCCAGGATAAGCACAGGTTTTCCATTTTGAAGCGCAATCGTAGGAGTCATACTACTTAGCATTCTTTTTCCGGGTTGGATAGCATTTGCCTTGCTGCCTATGAGCCCAAACTGATTCGGTACACCTGGTTTTGCAGAAAAATCGTCCATCTCATTGTTCAGCAGGAAGCCTGCACCTTCAACCACTTCCTTACATCCGTAACCAGAGTTAATAGTAGTTGTGATAGAAACAGCATTTCCGAATTGGTCAAGAACAGAGTAGTGAGTTGTTTCCTGGCTTTCAGTATCTGAAAATTCTGTGTGTGAGATTGAATCACTTGGCAAAGCCATCTCTGTTACCCTTACAAATAACCTTTTCCCGTGTGTTTTACTGATTAATCTTTCCACCGGAACTCGTACAAAGTCTGGATCACCCAGGTACTCAGCACGATCTGCGTACGCAAATTTGGCTGCACTTGCCAGCAAATGCATATATTCTGCAGAACCAGTATTCATTTTACTCAGATCAGCATTCTCAAGTAAAGAGAGCATTTCAAAAAGAGCTACTCCTCCGGAACTTGGAGGAGGCATTGAGAAGAGTTTATAACCGCGATACGTGGATGAAATCGCCTTTCTTTCAATGGTATGATACTCATCCAAATCTTTATGAGTAATATAACCGCCAGAAGCCTGCATTTGGGCAACGATTAAATCTGCTACTTTTCCCTGGTAAAAGCCATCTGTACCATAATCAGATATCGCCCTGAGCGTAGCTGCCAAATCCTTTTGGATAAGTCTTTCACCTGAAGTTTTGGGCTCACCGTCATTAGTAAATATTGCTTTTGATGATGAGAATCGGTTAAAATCAGAATTTTGAGAAGCAAGTGACTTAGCCAGATAGTCGGGTATCAAAAACCCTGTATCAGCAAGCGCTATAATGGGTTCGAGTATTTCTGATAAAGTCATTGTACCATATTTCTCCAGTATATGGATCATCCCTGCTACAGAACCGGGCACTCCCGATGCAGATGCCCCGAGTAGAGGCAGCGTAGGATGCACATTCCCAGTTGAATCCAGATACATATCCTGGTGCGCTGATGCAGGTGCTTTCTCACGATAATCCACTGCTATCGGATTGCCTGAAGCATCAACAGCAACCATGAAACCACCACCACCGATGTTTCCAGCTACTGGGTAAGTCACCGCGAGGGCAAAACCAACTGCCACTGCAGCATCAAATGCATTTCCGCCATTTTTCAAAACGGTAAGTCCGATTGACGTTGCAATCGGCTCAGCCGACACTACCATGCCGCTTTTGCCGCTAGCTTCCAGAGAATCAAATTGCCATGAGGCAAGAGACACGACAGAGAGAATGAAAAACCAAACACTAGAAAAGATTAATATCCGCATCTACCTTTAATCCTTTTCCGTTGAGCTGCTCCTTTATGATTCCAGTCATGCCTTTCAGCTCAGACAGTGTTTTCTTCAATGTTTCGAAGAGCTCCTCATCATACATCAGTCTGCCCAGATTATTTTTTTGTGATTTAGTTTCATCCACCATAGAATCAATTTTTTGAGTAAGCTGATCCGCTGACACCATCAGCTTGTCCGCTTTCTGAATAACTTGTTTTACTCCATCTGAATTATCAGTTATAAGTTCCGAAGCCTGATCTGAGAGTTGTGAAGCTTTATGAATCAAACTTGCAATTCCTGACTTATTCTCGGCTATGAGCAGTTTCATCTCGTTGCTGAGCATTGCCAGATTTGATGCAGATTCTTTTAAGTCGGTCTTTAGTTTTTCATCCTGTAAGTAAGCGTTTATGGCATCCAAAGAGGTATTTATTTTCACTACCATTTGGGGGAGATCATTTCCAACGGTACCAACCAGAGCCATTACCGCTGGAATGTCTGTATTAAATACCCCGTCCTGAACCTGATCATATTGAATCTCACCACCGCCGTTTCCCTGAAGTACCTCAATCTTTTTTCCACCCATCAGATCAAGCATCGATAGATAAAATTTCGCCCCATCCCTTATCTTTGCCTTTTCTTCGAGAGTGCATGTCACCATCACACCGGATTCAGTCTCCTCAATCTTACTTACCACGCCACGGCGTACACCATTGATCGTCAGGTGATTGCCAATTTCAAGACCCGCTGCGGTAGAAAAATGAATTTGCACACTCCTGGTATTTGCAAAAATTGAGATATTTTTCGTCCAGGCAATGATAAGAAAGAGTATCACCAGGGCACTTATTGAGACTAGTCCAACCCGAAAGTTGGTTTTGTTGTAATCTTTCATTGACGTGTGCACTCCATACTATTTCCTGCACCGTTTGGCAGTGATTATTTGAATACGGTTGTTAATAATTTCTGTGACAGTAAACTTAAATCCTTCATGTTCAACGCTGAATCCCCGTTTTGGGATTCTTCCAGCCTCTTTCAGAATAAATCCGGAGATTGTGTCATACTCTTCATTATAAACATCGAGGGATATGCTTAAAGCCTCATTTACCTCATCAATAGTAGCACTGCCCTGTAATATGTATGTTTGATCGTCCGTGGAAGTAATCTCATCTGAATCGGTATCAAGTTCATCCTTAATATCACCAACGATTGCCTCCAGTAGGTCTTCCATCGTCACAATACCCGAAGTGCCACCGTATTCATCCACCACTACAGCGATATGGGTTTTTTTCTCCTGGAACTCCTGAAGCAAATCTGTTACAGGTCTGTATTCCGGAACAAAAAGAGGAGTTCTTATGAGTGACTGAACAGAAAACTTTTCACGATCAGCTGAGGGAGAAAGATAAGGAAGTAAATCCTTCATATAGAGAACACCAATCACAGTATCAAGGTCTTCTTCGTAGACAGGAATCCTGGAATGACCCGTGCTGCGAATAAGCTCAAGTACTTCTTCCAAAGCAGCGTCAGTTTCAACAGCAGTGATATCAACTCTAGGCATCATTACCTGACGAACAATAGTATCTCTCGCCTCAACGACTCCTTTAATCAATTCCTTCTCTTCACCTTCCAGTGATCCCTTTTGTGTACCAATTTCAACGAGATGAGTGAGGTCATCGGTGCTAAGTGCGGACTTTGATTTGTCTAGTGCTTTTCCTTTAAACACCGATTGAATCACTTCGGAAATAATTTCTGCCACGGGGAAGAGGAGTATAGAAATCCAGTAAAGTGGAACCACCGTATAAGAAATGAACCGTAATGATTGCTTCGCTGCGAATACCTTTGGCACTATCTCACTGAATATTAACAATACTGCGGTAAGAATAACTATTTGGAAAAGGATCACCAATTCCATCGACAGACCAAATGCATATGCAACATGGACAGATAACGATACAGAAATAATTGCAGAGGCGATATTTACAAGGTTATTTCCGATCAGAATTGTTATGAGCAATCTTTTTGGATGTTCGATCAGAGCCAGACTGTAACGCTGCAAGAGCGGTTGTGAGCTGAAAAAACTCTTGATGGTAGTTTTATCAGTAGAAAAGAATGCTGTTTCTGAGCCGGAGAAAAAGGCGGAGAAAACCAGACACAGAAACAGCAGAAGAATTTCAGTAACTACTAGCGCATCCAAAGAATACTCAGATTGTGATTAGAACGGGAGGTCATCATCAGTCTGATAAGACTTATCCTCGCCCTTGGCAGCGGCAGAAGAATCTGGTGGTAATGCATCAGAGCCTCCGGGTCTTCCCTCGAGAAGAACCACTTTTTCACAGATAATCTCGGTGATTTGCCGCTTTACGCCATCTTTCCCATCGTAAGAGCGGTATTGCAGACGACCCTCGCAATAAACTTTGGTACCGCGAGGGAGTGCATTTTTGATATAGTCCTGTGGATTGAAAAGCACGATATTGTGCCAGGTGGTTTCATTCTGCCACTGACCATCATCGCCTTTTTTGCCGAAGGTGGTTGCCACAGAAAAACTCATGATTGCTACATTTGCATTTGCAGTGTAACGGATTTCGGGTTCCTTTCCAATATTACCCAGAACTTGTGCTCTGTTCAGAGAGAAAGACATACATACCTCATAATGATGATTGCTACGAAAATAGGTTTTTAATATAAGAATTTTTTGAATGCTATTACCAAGCTGACAGAGTCAATCGCAAAAACTTATGCGTTGTACGCAAAAAAAACACGCCACCCCCAATGGGAATGGCGTGTACATAATGACATGAAGGAAAGTTTTATTTTACCATCATCATCTTACGGGTAACTGCATTCTGTCCCTGTTTCAGGGTATAGAAGTAAATGCCCGAAGTAAGATTTTTAGCTGAGAAGTCAACCTGATACAATTCTCCTGCCTTTGCGATACCGTTGAAGAGTGTAGCTACTTCTTCGCCGAGAGCGTTGAATACAACTAGTGAAGCAGCCTCAGTTTTGTCAACTGTGAAACGGATTACTGTTGAAGGGTTGAATGGATTCGGATAGTTCTGAGTCAAATCAAACTTGGTGGGAACACCAGTAACTTCAACTGTAACTGCATTACTCAGTGTACTGGTACCATCAAAATCAATCTGGCGCAGACGGTAGTAGTAGGTTCCATTCTGCAGATCTCTATCGGTATGGCTGTATTTAACAGGTGCTGTTGACTGACCTTGACCATTTACGAAACCGATAACTGAGAAGTTGTTTCCATCAAGACTTCTTTCAATGCTGAAACCTTTATTGTTTGTTTCGGTGGCAGTTGACCAGTTCAGTACTACATCGGTACCAACTGAGAGAGCGGCAAATGAAGTAAGTTCAACGGGAACAAAGAGAGCATTGCTATAATAAGGTCCACCAGAGATGGTACCAAAATCAGCATTGAACCCAAGGTTACCAACGGTAACGTTTCCGGGAACAGTTACATTACTGAAGTATGCGGTTGATGATACAACAACTGCAAATACTCTGAACTGTGCATTTCCAGGAAGATTCCCAAGTTCAGCGCGAGGAATTGAAATTTCAAATCCGCGTCCATGTCCTTCCCAGTTATCATAACCCATTTTAATAGAGTTAGCCGGGAAAATACCAGCAGTTGACGGACCATATACGGTTGCTCCACCGCCACGGATTGAGCCTAAATACTGACCGGTTTTACCACCGATATATTTTGCAGCATCAACATACACTGTTGTGTCTGAACTGCCACCTGGGTTGAATGCAAATGCATAGTCAACTTCAAAGCCCATTTTGAAGTTAGCGTCGGTTGCTCCGAACAAATGGCCACCATTTGTAACGCCACCAAGTGGTTGACCTGCTGCAGTACCTGTCTGATTGGTGAAATCAATAAAGAAGGCAACTCCGTCATTACTTCCGCCGTTTACCTTCGTTTCAAACGCAAGATAGAAAAGCGAATCATCAAGTGCCTGATAGATATTTTCAATATCAATCTGATCGCCGAAACCATTGTTGCTATTCATCTTGTCAGCTACAAAGGTATAATTTTCATGCAGGCGGCCATTCACGATGAAAGGAGTGGAAAGTTTGTAAGCGCCAAAGCCATTGTTGGTACCTAAAACGAACATTGTTACTGAACCATCAGGATTTTTTCTAAAATCAATATCACCTGATCCATTCACGTTAGCATTCGTACCAAGTGAAGGGGAAACCGCATACGTTCTGAAATAGGAGATAGAATCGCCCATAAGCTCAATTACCCTTGCGTTTTCATTACCTGCACCAAACTGGTAACTCACAAGGTATCCTGCGCGGTTCATTCCGGTGACTTTTACAGTTGTTGAACCAGTGGCAAGGACACCACCCGAAACAGTACCTAATAGTTGACCTGAAGCATTAAACACGGTTGCATTTTTTCCGGATGAATTGATGATAATAGCTTCTATAGTATTGCCCTCGATGATAGGATAGACACTTGCGTGACCGCCAAATGAACCTGCTGGGAGTGAAATAATGTTGGAAACGGAAAGCGTTACCCCATTATCGGTCGTTTTCAGCACGTAAATCTTGTTATTGGTTGCGTCTGGGAACCAAATCTGCAATGAATTATCACTTGCACGTCCAAGAACTGCGAAATTATCACCAACACGTTTCAGAGCTATAGAATCGAGACCGCTGAAGGCTACAGTCGGAGCTGCTGCTTCATTTGCCCAGCGATAGATTTTGAATGCGCTGGCACTGGCTGAAACGAGGTTTGAAGCATAAATTGCTCCATCAGCTGAGACTCCAATGTCTGTTATAGCAAGAGTGCCACCGCTGATTCCTGTCACATCAAGCTGTCCGTTATCGCTGCCATCATTTGCATTTACTAACTTTACGAAAGTACCTCCGTTGCGGGAAACAACGAGAAGGTTGTTTGAAACTGGATTATAGGCAAATCCACGCTCGGTATTGCCACTAGGTGAGAACCAGGTTGGTAAATTTCCTCCTGCAACGGATTTCTGCCACTGCAATTCCAATTGCGCTAAGACTGGTATCGTTAACAGAAGAATCAGGAGAAACAGAATACTTTTTCTCATGGTTATGCTCCTTAATAAGTGAATATGGGGGGTTATTTCTACAATAACATATCTAAAATTACTTCCTTTTCATAAAATAAGCAAGGAAGATCGGAAATTGCAATAAAAAAGGCACCCGAAGGTGCCCTTTTCATGTAAATTACAGGTTGTCAGAATAGCAGGTTATCAAATGTACCTGGTTCAAATATTGGAATACCCAATGGGCTATATTCCAGATTCTTCCCAACTACAATGCTTCCTGGGATAGTTGAAACATCTATTAGGGGAATTGAAGCCTTAAATGCGCTGTTTATCTTCAGAATAAACTGGTTAGCTACAATCGCAGCACCTTGTGATGAGGGATGCACTCCATCAAGGCTGAACAGATTTCCGCGGATGTACTCAACAGTGAATTTTTGTCCATTGTAGTAGTATCCTTTTGTTCCTGTTGCAGCAATTTTATTGAATTCAGCATAAATGTCCACAAGCGGAAATCCTTTAGCTGCTGCCTGCGCTGCAATCATACCGTTGAAACGAGCAACTGCAGCCATTACAGTTTTTACTTCCCCCTCATCAAGTACCACTCTGTTTGAGAGCGGATCTGCTGGAGAAGTACCCTTCCCGGCAAGCAGTTCTGCCTGGGCGTTCAGAGTCAGATAGTTTTTGCGCAAATCAAGGAGACCTACTGAACCATCAGCTTTGGTTCCAAATACCGCCATCGTGCCCTTCAGCATCAACTGACCACCTACTGTTGTCAGGAATGGTAATACAGCAACATTTGGGATATTTGCAACTACGACATTTGCACCTAAAGAAGCAAGACTGTCCATAGCCTGACCATATAGGATATTGAATGTTGCATCCGGAGTAATGGGTACAGTTCCTCCGCTTGTAGCATAGCCGAGCACATCATTATTACCCATCCAGAATGTCACAAAGGTAGGAGATAATGCCCTTGCCTGCTGAAACTGTGTTCCCGTGTTTCTTAATACCAGATCAAAGAACGGATTCGGGGTTCCACCAAAAATGGCACTGAAGCAATTAGTTGAATTTGTGGCATTATTGAAATCATACAGCAAAGCACCGGGAACGCCCAGATTATTGTATGGCATTGGATAGGTAAGATTCAGCGGAGCACCAATATCAGGATTGATACGGGTAACAGGGGTAGTGCTACCATCGGCACCAATATCAAATCTTGCTATCTGAATTCTGTTTCCACTGCCTGGATCAGCAATGTATGGAATTGCAAAGTTTGCACCAGCCTGCTTTGCAATCAGCGCACTGAAAGAGTAATCCTGACCGCTTTTATATAATGCTCCGGACTGGTATCCAGCTGTAAGACTGTTACCAATTGCAACATAACGTGCGAAACTTGCTGTACCGGTTGAAAATGTTGGTGCATTTAGTTCAGTTCTTTCGCAGCCATTAAAAAATAGAACTGCAAAAAATGAAATGATTGAAAGAAATATGAGTTTTTTCATCTGTATCCTCCCTGATTAAAAGCTAAATGATAATGATGCTGAAAGGAGATCTGCATTGGTATTATACGTGCCATTGTAGGGAGCGAATCCAATACCTGAGTAATCAATTTCAGAAGTAGTAACAGTTCTCTCACGGAAAGTCAGATACCTGTAGGATACATAAAGCTCAACGCCTTTAAAGAAAGTAAGACCAGCACCAACTGAGTACCCAAATCTGTCGGAATCCGGGATAGAAGTATCGAGGTGTTCATCCGGAATCGGGCTATTATCATACATAAAACCAATACCCACTCTTAATGCCTTCGAAAACTGATATTCAGTACCGAGGCGAAGAATGTACGTATCTTCATACATTCTTGGTGTATTCAGATCCGGAAACTTGGGGTCTTCAAAATCAGCGGCAAGCTTATCGTAGGTTTTCCAGAATACGAATTGCGCATCACCAGCAACAATCCAATCCGGAGTAATTTTGTATCCCAGACCAAAAATCAACTGATCTGGTGTGGTAAGCTTTGCTTTAACATTGCCATTTGGCAATAATGCACTGAAAGCAGCTGGTGCAGTTGACTTCGCTGTACCTGAGAATTCGTAGTTTATTTTACTTTTGTAAACAATACCAACTGTAAAATCCTTCAATGGCTGTCCCAGAACGCCGATATTCCATCCAAATGCAGATGTTTCATCCCCTTCAAGGCGAATGAGGGCTTCTGCATTAAATGGAGCCAGATTACGTGCCTTCTCAATGACAACCGTTGCCAAATTATAATAAAAACCAAAACCAATACTCAGTTCGTCATCAAACTTGTAAGCGATTGATGGATTGAAGCTGTAGGTGCGCAGTTTAGTCTCAGTATTCACGAACCTGCCTACCCAGTTCTTATCCCATTCAGTACCTGAACCAAATGGATTATTAACACTTAGGCCAACCCAAAAGTGATCTGATAACTGTAGAGTTGCATGAAGGTGGGATGGGAATGAGATTGCATCTTTGGGCTTGTTCTCATTGATAGAGGGTGATGGACCACGGAACGTTACCTGAGGTCTGATCAGTGCTGTTCCCAGCATAAGTCTGAGGCCTGTTTGCTGCGTAATTCCTGCGGTGTTGAAATATAATGCCGAAGCATCATTCGCAATCGCAGTAAATGCGCCGCCCATAGCCATTGCACGGGCATTATGCTCATTTAACTGAAAACCGCCGGCATGCACGGTTGTAGCGAATAAAAGAATGCCTGTAAAGAGAGTTAAGATTATTCTCACTCTGCCTCCTGTCTTTGGATGTTTGTTTATAATTACAGATAGATCATTGTTCGAGATAAAAGAGAAGTGCACCTTTTTCTACGGCGTCACCCTCACTGACATAGATCTTTTTTAATATACCCGAGTATGGTGATTTAATATCATTCTCCATTTTCATTGCCTCAAGGATCATAACCGAGTCACCAAACTCTACATACTCCCCCACTTTTTTCCGGAGTTTAAGTACGAGTCCAGGCATTGGACTCTTCACTTCCGACCTATGGTGCTCTTTTTTCTGTAGTTTGACAATAGCTGATGCTATTTTCTCCAGTTTGCTGAAGACTTCAGTTTCGTAATAGTTACCGTCGATATAGTATCCGGTTTTTCCACTGCCTGCATAGGAACGGGTAACCGTATATGTTTTGCTCCCCAGCCTGAGAAGATATTGTGCATTAATCAGCACAGTAAGTTCTGTATCAACCTGCTCACCATTTAGAAATATCGAACCTGCCTGATTGATAGTAATCGTATAATCATTCATGTTGACAGTAGTGCTATATTCATTCATAGTATTGCTCCCTCCATTCTTTAGACTGTTTGCGTCTCACTGAAACTGCGGTCAGTTTTGTGGTACGGTCGTGTCTTAAAAGAGTGTGCAATAAAGCACTTGCCTTTTCAGCATCAAGATCATCTGTTTGTCTCCACTTACCCGGGAGCAGTGGTAAAAACTCCTCTTCGATCATAGCGATCGAATAGTTACCAGAAAGGAAGGTTTTGTTCCTCAGCACCCATATTAGTAATGGCAGGTTAGTTTGAATCCCTGCAATATGATATTCAGCAAGTGCACGTTTCAGTCTCGCTGTCGCTTCCTCTCTGTCTCTGCCATATCCGGTTATCTTTGAAAGCAAAGGGTCATAAAACATTGTGACAGGAGAGCCTACATCAATACCTTCGTCTACACGCTCTCCTGGGCCGCTTTGCCTGCGGAGATACTCAACTATTCCGGTAGTTGGCAGAAAATTATTGTCAGGATCCTCAGCGTATACTCTTGCCTCGATAGCATGACCACGAATTGTCAAATCTTCCTGTCTGAATGAAAGTGGGTTACCCGCAGCTATTGAAATCTGCTCCTTTACAAGGTCGATGCCGGAGATCATTTCTGTAACCGGGTGCTCAACCTGCAGCCTGGTATTCATCTCGAGGAAATAGAAATTCCGGTTTGCATCCATGAGGAATTCAATGGTTCCAGCATTGGTGTACTGGCAGGCTTTGGCAGCCTGTATTGCTGCATGGGTAATCTTTTGGCGGGTAGCTTCATCTACATAGGATGAAGGGGCCTCTTCAACTATTTTTTGATGTCTACGCTGAACGGAACATTCCCTCTCAAAAACGTGAGCATAATTACCATGATGATCCGCCAAAATCTGTACTTCAATATGCTTGGGATTATCAATAAATTTCTCAATATACACCGCGGCATCGCCGAATGCCTTTAAAGCTTCCCTTCCTGCTGAGTCGATTGCTTCCTTGAGCTCAGAAGCAGAAGCAACCTTTCTCATTCCCTTCCCACCACCACCAGCTGAAGCTTTGATTAAGACGGGATATCCGATATTTTCAGCAACAGGTAGCGCCTCATCAAATGATCGTACAGGTTCTGCTGTACCAGGTACAACAGGCACATCATATTGCATCATCAGCGATCTTGCAGCGATCTTACTTCCCATCATCTCAACCGATTTGGAAGATGGTCCAATAAAAGTAATCCCTTCACTCTCAACCGCTGCGATGAATGCAGCACGTTCGGAAAGAAAACCATATCCGGGATGGATTGCATCAGCACCGATCTCTTTTGCCAAGGCAATTATTTTTGGGATGTTTAGGTAGGAGTCAGCGGGCAGCGCCTCACCGATTAAATATGACTCATCAGCCATACGGGTATGCAAGGCAGCTGCATCAGGACGCGAAAACAAGGCAGCCGACTGGATGCCAAGTTCGCGACAGGCACGAATAATTCTAACCGCGATCTCGCCGCGGTTAACAATCAATATTTTTTTGAACATTACCGGTTAATTTAGTTCGACTACAGTAACACCATCGCCGCCCAGCTCAATATGAGCATAATAGAATTTCTTCACATTTGGCTGTTCTTTCAGCAGTTGATGCACCATCGCTTTAAGAACGCCGGTGCCCTTTCCATGAAGAATTTCAAGGCGCTCGATACCGTTGACGTAAGCATCATCAAGGAAACGAAGCAGCTCATGCTGTACTTCTTCAGGTTTCTTGCCCCGTATATCAATACGGATTGCAGCATCTCTGGAGGTTTCGCTGAACCTGTTTCTTGATTGTGCTTTCACTTCGGATTTATCGGCAGGAGTCAGTTCACTGATCTGAGCCTGAACTCTGATATCACCTATAAGGAGAACAGCAGTACCCTTTGAATGGTTTAATTCAACGATTTTGGCTGCTGCCCTTCCATCCCGAAGAAAAACGAAATCGCCGGTTGAAAAATCATACTTTTTTTGAGATAAATCAATAGTTTGTTCAGAAATATTATTGATTCTTTCAGAGACGCCGTCAATAATATTCTGAACGGTTTTCCTTGGATTTTTTTCTTCCCTTTGCTCCCTCATTGCAGCTAGTGCTGCCTTAAATTCGGTTTTCACTTCCAGCAGGTATTTCCCAAGCTCATATTTCTGCTGATTAAGTGCCTTTTTTCGCTGGTTTTCAAAGTCTTTTACTTTTTGATCATACAGGGAGGTCAGCCCCCTTAATCTGGTATTCTCCAGGTCGGATTGACGGATTTGTGACCGAAGGAGTGTAGTCTGTTCATCAAGTTCCTTAAATATCTTCTCAATATCTCGTCTGTCTTGCTGAATGTAGGACTTTGCTTCTTCAATTATCGCATCAGGTATACCAATCCTTTGGGCAATTTCAAATGCATAACTTGAACCAGGTACCCCCTGACGAAATCTATAGGCAGGTTTAATATCTTTCAGGTCAAATTCCATTGATGCATTATAAAAACCAGATGTGGTCTGTGCAAGGATTTTCAATTCTCCATGGTGGGTAGAGGCAATAGTCATCGTCCTGTTTTGTGCGAAATGCCTCAGAACAGCGGTTGCAATAGCACCTCCAGCAATCGGATCAGTTCCAGTGCCAATCTCATCAAGCAACACCAAATCCTCCGAGGTTGCACTACGCATAATCTGATTGATATTCGAAAGATGCGAACTGAAAGTGGAGAGATCGTTCTCAATCGATTGAGCATCACCGATATCGACGAAAACCTGATGAAAGAATCTGAACACAGAGTCAGGATCAACAGGAACATGAAAACCACTCTGAGCAAGAAGCGAGAGCAAACCGATACTCTTCAGGACGACTGTCTTACCACCTGCGTTAGGACCCGTAACTACTAACACACCTGACTGATCCAACTCTAAATCGAATGGGATAGTAGCATCACGCCCAATGCGCTTAAGAAGGATAGGATGCCTTCCCTTATAGATTTTGAATGAGGAATCGTCAGTAAACAATGGGAAAGAACCTATAACAGAAACAGAGTACTTTGCAGCTGCAAATACAGCATCCATATGAGCCACAGCCAGCAATGACTGGTTTAATGATCCCGAATACTCACCTATCATTGAGGTAAGTGACTTCAATAGTCTGTCGGATTCGCGTTTCTCAGCAAAGCCGAGCGAAACAATCTCGTTATTGAGATATAGAGTTTCTTCTGGCTCGATATAAACAGTCTGACCTGTTGCGGATTCTGAATGAATAAACCCCTTTAACTGCCGTTTATACTCTGCCTTAACGGGTACAACAACCCTGCCCTCGCGGAGAGTGATATAATCATCTCTGGTAATTTCCTGATCCTTCAATGAGCGAACGATTTTGCCAACGACTTTCCGCAGTTCCTCATTTTTATCTCTGATCTGAGCTCGTATTTCAGAAAGTTGTTTTGAAGCATTATCCTTTATGTTTCCTTCATCATCCAGAATTTTTGAAATATTTTTTTCGAAAATCGTATCAGCGAAAAGCCCCAAAGAAATATTGTAAAGTCCTTCGGCATGCTCTCTGTTTTCTTTAAAATAGTGCTTTAACATCCGTGATTGGGTTGCAAGTCCGAGTACCTGAAGAATTTGTCTAGGAGAGAGCATTGCTCCATCAATAAGTGAAACTGAGAGTGATTCAGAGATATCTTCGGCCGCTTCAAAGGGTGGTTCGGACTGATCAGTAAGTAAGGATTTTGCTTCGCTGACCAGGCCACCAGCTCTTTCAGCATCAATCCTCGCAGAGAAAGGTAAGGTATTTAGTATACGATGCTTACCCGGACTGGTAAGTGCATATTGAGAAATGAAGGAAAGTACTTTAGAGAATTCTAGCTTTTCAAGCGTTTGAGAAGGTGTCACTGAGGTTATTCCGAATCTATGTATTTACTAACTTCCTGTTTGAGTTCACTCCTGATATAATCAGTAGTCGATGGAGTAAACTCACCAAATGAATCATAAACATAAACAACAAATCCCGAAACGTCATTATAAAACAGGGATGATGCAGCAGTATCTTTTGACGGTACGTTAAATATCCTGAGAATCAGCAGGAAAATGCTGAGGAAGAAAAGTACCTGAAAAAAGCTGACAACTCCACCCAGTAGTTGATTAATGACATTATTAAACTTGTTAAACGGATGTATTACCCGCTTTAATACTGCTGTTATGAAAAAACCGGTGAAGAAAATGAATACCGCAGCCAGAAATGATGCAAAGTAGAGCTCAATGCCAAATTGCTCAAAGATATACTCACCAAACGGATTAGAGAAACGAATCATCAGATAGATAGTAAAAATAATCCCAAGAGTTCCGACCATTCGCCTGACAAATCCATCTTTAAGGCCAAGTAGCACGGCGATGATTAGAACTATCGCTATGACGACATCGAGTAACGTCATATCAGGAAAGTATCCTCTCCACAATGGTCTTCACTTTGGCACCTTCATACTTTCCTTTCAGTGCTTTGGCGGATGCTGACATCAGTTTTCCAAAATCAGCCTTGCCGGAGACACCAAGTTCTGTGGCAAGATTACGGATAAAATCCTCAGCTTCACTATCGGAAAACTGCTTAGGAAGAAATTCCATTAGTACGGCCAGCTCAGCCTCTTCCTTCTCTGCTAAATCAATTCTATTTCCATTGCGGTAGAGCTCAGCCGATTCCTTGCGTTTTTTAACTGCTGCATTTACAATAGTTAACTCCGCATCGGGTGTCAGTTCCTTCTCAGCTCCGCTCTTCTCAAACTCAAGTATCATGGCTCTTACTGACCGGAGCGTTTCAAGACGATTCTTATCACCAGATTTCATTGCAGACTTCATCTGCTCACTAATAGTATCTTTCAAACTCATATATTCACCTCTACAATGGAAAAACAGAATATAAAAAAAGCAGATGAGGAAAACCCCATCTGCCTTTGTAATTCACTTCAGGTCATTTTATGACTGCGAAGGAGCCTTAAACATAGTTGAGTAACTGAGTCGCAAACAACCTGCTTTCCTAAGTTCCTGCTGGATATCAAGAACTTCACCCATATCGGATTGCTTGTCCACACGCAAGGAAACAATCACATTAGGTAATTCAGAGCGTTTTACACTCATGACATCATATACTTTCTGTTTCTCAGCAATGATGTTGTCATTTATCTGTATCGTGTTAGGACCATGTACTCCGACCCCGACATAGATATAGGAAACAAGACGTTTATTTTCAATTTTTTCAACTGCTTCAGCTTCAGGCAATTTAAATGATACCCTAACCGTAACTTCACGAAGCGTTGTTGTCACCATGAAGAAGAGCAACAACATGAAGATAATGTCCGGCATGGAGGCGGTTGGGATTTCAGTCTTAGTACCAGATCTTTTCTTTTCAAACTGCATATCTCACTCCTCTAATTAGCCGTTTGTGACGTTACTTTTTCAGGTTCAGCCAGGGAAATAACCACAGGGATTTCTTTCTTCACCTGTTCCTTTACAGGATCACCATCATCAAGAGCGTCAAACTTCTTACCCGATAATTGCATTGCACGAGCGTCACGAACTTGTTTATATCCAGACTTGATTGCATCAAGCGCCTGAAGATAAACATTATACTTCGTTAACCGTGCTGTTTTTAACGATACAATGATCTTTTTATTCTCAGGTTGGTCAATTCTTTTCGTAAGAATTTCAACGATGGTCTTTTGGATAAGCTTAAACTCCAGTTCATTATCCGGATTCTTGCCATAACCAAAGAGCACCTTTCCCATATCATTGATGTTCACACGCACCAAACGATTTGGATCAACCTTAACCTCGGTGATTTCTTCCACATATTCGGGAAGTTGAATCCCAAGACCAA
>JAEXTR010000336.1 GCA_023406915.1 Bacteroidota bacterium | reverse complement strand
TTCCGCTGTCGCCATCCTCATCACTTCTGCCAAACATCGCTGCAAAACCAGCCATCTGCGCAATCCAGGTGATCGCACCGGCAAAGCTTGCTGCTACTGTCCCAATCAGAATATCGCGGTTCTTGATGTGCGCCAGTTCATGCCCGATCACGCCTGCCATCTCATCGTCATTCAGCATCCGCACAATTCCGGTCGTCACCGCCACCGCTGCATGCTGTGGGTTTCTGCCTGTCGCAAATGCGTTGGGTGTTGCTGAATCTATGATATACACTCGCGGCATGGGCAGACCTGCCCGGCTCGATAGTGAAGAAACCATTTGATATAATCTCGGTGCACTGCGGTCATCTACTTCTTTAGCTTTGTACATTGCCAATACAATCTTGTCGGAGAACCAGTAGCTCATAAAGTTCATCCCGACTGCGAAAACAAGGGCAATGAACATACCCGTCTGACCACCGAGCAGATTTCCGACCACCACAAACAATACTGTCAGTAGTGTCATCAGAAAAACGGTTTTAAGGGTGTTCATTGTTGCCTCCAAAAATAAAGTTTAGTTGTTAAGAATCGTAAAAATTAGACAAAGAATCAGTCCGGAAAGTTCCGGATACTGGTAAGATGCGGCTGCTTCAGGTTGGTTTCAAATATCCTTTTTCTTGAACAGAAACTCAGGAATGTGAATGATAATCAGCATAATCACGCGCCAGATGGACTTTGTGTACACAACATCCTTTTTTTTCACATAAGCGCGATAGATATCCTCCGCCGTCTGCTGCGGTGTCGCAGTCAGCTTTTCAGGTAACGGCATCCCCTCCGTCATCTTACTCCTTACAAACCCTGGTTTCACGGTAATTACACTTACGCCAGATTTCCACAACCGGTTCCGCAACCCCGATAAAAAAGCGGTGAACCCAGCCTTCGCACTGCCATATACATAATTCTTTGCCCTGCCACGGTCGCCGGCAACAGAACTGACCCCAATAATGGTACCCGATTTCTGCTTTTCAAATGCCTCTGCAAAGGGGAGTAAAACAGAAACTGCACCGTTGTAATTTGAAGCCATGATCCTTGCAGCCTCACCCGGGTCTGTTTCTGCACTGCGCTGATCTCCCAGATATCCGGCAAACAATGCTACAATAGTTGGCAGTGTGGTGAATGACTCAAAAAAACTGAAATGAGTTTCGGTAGCCAGCAGATCAATATACTTGCACGATGCCTCTACCTGATGCCGGATTGCAATATCCTTACAGTGCTGCTCCATCTGATCCATATTTCTCCCCGCGAGGATCACTCCAAAACCGTGTTGCGCAAATGTGTGTGCGGCAGCTACCCCCATGTCAGAGGTTCCGCCGATGATAAGGATACTGTTCATAATTTGAGCCGCTCCGATTGAAGTGAACGGAATTTCCTGTTGGGATTATACTTCGATACCGTTTTCAAAAAATCATCCATCCGTGGGTAACCGCGTCTGAAGGTTTCCGGCTGCATCCTTGCATCTTTCGTAAAGTAGAATCTGCCTCCGTAGTCAAGCACAATCGCATCCAGTTCATCCAGCAGCCTGAAGGTCCTTTCAGAAATTGCAAAATCGAGCGCAAGATTATATCCCTCTCTCGGGAAGCTGATAACTCCCTCTTCCTTACCAAAGAGCTTCAATACCGCAAGGAATGATCCCTCACCTGCCGCTTCAATCTTCTTTAATACGGTCGTAAGCCCTTCTTTGCTCGATTCTGGTGGCAGAACAAATTGATACTGCGTAAATCCCCTCCGTCCGTAAATTCTGTTCCAGTTTAATACAGCGTCCAGCGGATAAAAGAATGTGTCATAGTCGATCACTGATGCCCTGGTGCCGGATGGAGATTTCATGTAGTTTGCCGTATTGAATGCCTTCACGGTAAAACGGTTGAGTGCAAACTCAGGAAAATATACGGGAACATTCAGCTTTGGTTTATCTTTGAATTTCTTTGTGAAACCTGCACGTCGTAGATCATCATTGGTTGCGTGTTCACCCCTGAATAGGATACTCCTGCCGCGGGAATTTCCACCGGTTACACAGTCAATCCACGCTACTGAATAAGTAAACCCGCCACTCTGTTCAAATGCATCCATAATCTCTTGCAAATTTCTCGCCTTCACGGTCTCCTGCATAATAAACGGCGTCTCCACCTTTATTAACTTTATAGCTGCACGCAGAATCACTCCGGTTAACCCCATCCCGCCTGCGGTTGCAGAAAAAAGATCAGGGTGCTCAGTCTCTGAGCATCTGATCACTGCACCCGATTCAATCATCACATCCATCCACACAACATGACGGGAAAAACACCCCGAAACATGATGATTCTTACCGTGCACATCACTGCTGATGGCACCGCCAACCGTTACAAACTTTGTTCCGGGTGTCACAGGTAGAAAAAATCCCCGTGGCAGTGCAACCTGAATGATCTCCGCAAGCGATACGCCTGCTTCGCATACAATGATACCGTTGCTCTCATCAAATGACAGGAACCGGTTAAATGAGGTCATTGCAAGTATCTGCTGCCCGAGCGCACTGTCGCCATAGCAGCGCCCAAGTCCGCGTGGTATCACTGGAGTACCAGCACTGATCGCTCTTTTGCCATCCTCTTCGCTTCGGAAGGAAATCACTTCTGCTTCTGTTACCGGGTAGTTTCCCCAGTTTGTGACTCTGGTCTTCATCCGGTATTAAGGCGTAGTTGCTTTTTTGGCGGTAACCAGGGAATCCAGTTGCAGCTTATTCTGATTCATCTTTGCAATCCGGTCAGCAAACTTCTCATATGATGCAGCCGACAGATCCTCAATACTGGCTGCATATAATGAATCAACCCTTAACCTCAGTTGACCGAATTCCTCAGTTGCCGTCTTGACCTCCGGATCATCCGCATACTCTTTTGCTGTAAGGGCTGAAGCTGCTTTTCCCATCAGTAGTTTTAGTGACTCTTCACTCATGGTAATCATCTCAGCAAGCACCGTCTCCAGGTCCATACCAAACTTTTTGCTCGCCTCCATTTCCAGATTCCGCAGCCGCTCCTGAAGTAGCTGGTCCTTTTTTTGCAGGTCTGTTTTCTCTTTTTCAGAAAGCGTTGGTGCCAGCTCGTTAAACCGCTTCAGATACTCATCCCGCAGCAGTCTGAATTTCACCTGCACATTGCTTTCACGCACTTTCTTATCGAATATCGTTTTGTTCAGTGAGGTCTTCAGGATTGAATCAAGCTCGGTAACCAGCACTTCAGCCTGTCCAAGCTTCAGATACAGTTCATCCGATGGTTGTTCGCACCCGCTGATAAGCAGCGCAAGCAGCAGGAGGGAAAAAGGGATTAATTTTGTAGGCATTCCAGACTCAGCATAGTGATGATTAAGCATATCCGAAAAGTAAGAAAATATAGGGTCGAATAAAAAGCCGCTCCATGGTGAATGAAGCGGTGGCTAACCTAAAATTTCGGTGGCATTTATTAAAGTACGCTCATTTTAAATAGCCTATTATCACCAATAAATGGGAAAGTATTTTACAGACGAGAAACTACGAAGCCAGAGTTTACTGCGAATGGAGTTGCCAGCCAGCCCCCGAAGGGGTCTCATATTTATAGATAAAATACTCATAAAAGTTATACCGACCCTGAAGGGGTCGCATATCTATAATATTCTTCCGCTCATCAACAGATTCTACTATTTCCCAATGAATGAAGCGGCTTCGTAATACTCATGTACCTGGTCTTGAAGTAACTCTTTATTTCAGTAACGACATCTTCCGGATATCCCGATACCCTCCGGCACGCAGTTCATAAAAATAAATGCCTGCTGCCAAACCGTTCATCTGCACGGTAACCGTGTGCTTGCCTGCTGCCACTTCACCATCAACCAGCGTCCGAACATGATTCCCTAGTACATCGTACACCTTCAGGGATGTATTCGTTGCCTTTGGTAAAGTAAAGCTGATCCGGGTTTCGGGATTGAACGGATTGGGGTAATTCTGTGACAGGCTGTAATCAGTGATCATACCCTCAAACTCCTCACCCGCATCAGTCACTGAAAGCACATCCTTCAGCACCCAATTATTGGGATCAAGGGTGATGCTTGATGGTTTCCCGTTCAGTACAAAACTGAATGTCTGATCTGCCTGATCGTTGAATACCTTCACCACTGTGTCACGCAGACCTGATTGTACTCTGATCTCCAGCGGCATGGTAAAAAACTGAGGCGACGAATTCGCTTCCTGTTTGATATTGATCATCACGGAATAAGTCCCGCCCGGCAGTGGAGCAGAGCTGTATTTGATTCTGTATTTGGGGTAATTTTCTCCATATATCCACTGCTGGAAGAAGTAATGTAGATTCTGTCCTGATACCTGATTCACCACCGCCTCAAGGTCCTCCGTAACAGCAACATTATACTTCAATCCGGGTGTTTGCAGGTATGCCTGTAGTGATGCAAAAAAGAGTGAGTCGCCTAGCACACCCCTCAGCATATGCACGATAACCGCACCCTTGGCATAGGTACGTGCAAAATTAAAAATCGAATTGACGCTGTTGGGGTTCACAACATACACGCTTCCGGTTGCCTGGCGTGCGCTCGTCATATAGCTACCCATCTTATTCTGGTATCCCGACTGTCCCTGTGCAGCTTCTGCATACAGCGCTTCCGAAAAAGTCGCAAACCCTTCATTCAGCCAGATGTTCTGCCAGTTCTTGCAGGTCACCATATCACCAAACCACTGATGTGCAAGTTCATGGGCTATAAGACTGGTACCGAACGAACCCATTGAGGAAACCGTCTGATGCTCCATACCTCCGCTCCAGCCAAATTGTGCATGCCCGTACTTCTCCTTCAGAAATGGATACTGCCCATACTTGCCTGAAAACAGCCCGAGCATATAAGGGGTCTGATCCAGGTTTGCCTTGTTAGCATTCAGCATTCCAGGATAAAGGAAGTGATGAATACTCATTGAATCGGTGGGTGAGTGCCGGTAATAATTCACATATTCATCATAGTTTGCTACCGCAATTGAAATCAGATACTGGGCAATAGGATACCGTACCGACCAATGAAACGTCCGTGTCTGATTTCCATTGTTGGTAATTCCTATCAACTTACCATTGGATACCGCATATAACGGTGTCGGCACGGTAATGCTGATATCAGCCGAATCTGGCTTATCCGCTGGCGTATCCTTAACCGGCCACCAGTCCTTCGCACCATACGGTTCGCTCAGTGACCAGATAACAGGGCTTCCGTTATTGCTGCTAAACGCGAAACTTCCAAACCCGCTGCTGCCCGGTGTACCCCGGTAATAGACCCTGGCTGTGAATGATTCAGAACTCTGATACATTCTGTCCAGGGTGATACGCAGTTTGTTATCCACATGGGTATAACTCAGTACCGCACCACCGCTGCTTCTTACAGAATCAACGGTAAGTACATTCATCAGGTCAAGGTAAAAAGTATTCGTAGCTGCCTGTACAGGCTTTCCCTGTACCGTTACAGACCCGCTGATGGTCTGTGCAGTGGGGTTGAGTGCAATATCAAGTTTATAATACTGGGCATCAAAAGTTGAATCACCCGGATACATCACTCCTTCATAAAGTCCGCTCTGATGCTGATGGAGTGCGTGCTTGCATTGCCAGCTCTCCCAGCCGCTCAGCATATAATCCTGTGCGAATGAGGTGCATGTCAATAGGAGAGCAAGAAGCATACTTTTCATTGGGATAGTCCTGTTCTGTCTTTGTGACTCAGTGGCTTCTGCCACTATGTTATTAAAATGCCCTGAAAAATGCCGTGGCACCCAGCGATACGGTCAGCAGGTCAGTCTTCGATTTCGAAATAAAATAGGTAACACTGCCGTTTGCCGGATTCACTGCTACTGAGCCTTCTTTCAGATACTCAGCTTCTGTACCGAAAATATACCGGGCCTTCAGATCAATAAATATCTTATTATTATCACTCGAACTCACCTGAATCATGATGCCGGCACCACCGCCATAGCTCCATGCCCAGTCATCAAAGTTCACATCACTCACAACCTCATTTCCTGAATACCGTCCCTCAATCTTGGTCTCCGTTGAAAGGTACTCTCCACCGAAAAGGAGGTCAATGTAAGGACGTATGGTACCCTGTGAAGGCGTGATCTTAAACAAAAGGTGCAGTTTCATGATGGAATTTGTCCGCTCCACATCCACGGTTACATCTGGAATTGTCCAACTCCAGGGTGCCCTGCGGCGCTCCTGCCCATAAATCAGGAAAGATGCATCAAGCCCGACTGCGTATGGTACACCATTGTGTGGCTGCCATAGTATCTCTCCACCGACCCCAAATCCGGTTCTTTTCACGTTCTCATAAAACTCGTTCTGCGGAAATGCGAGCTGAAAATTCAACGCGCCCATCTGTGCGTATGCTTCGGTAGCAAAAAAGAGCAGGAAAAAGAGTCCGGGAATGATTATTTTGTGTTTCAACATTTTAACCTCTGATATGGACATAAAAAACTTTCTTCAATCAAAGCTGCTGCCGGTTCTGAATGAATCGGTTCGACTCCGGAAAAATACCGATTTTTTATATTATGGGTGATATAATTTATTGGGGTATCCTCCGTACCGCTGCCGTTATTGCCGTTTCCTGGTTCTTGAGGGGCTATATGGACTATCAATACTGGTGGCCCGCTGTTATCTTGCTGATATACGGCGTGATTATCTATCCCGCGGTTGTCCAGTACCGCCTTTTCCGGGAAAGAACACAGGGTGTCCGGGAAACCACGCTCTGCTCCTTCTGCAAACACTTTGAAGAAACCGCCGTGCTCTGCACCCGCTATGATGAGCACCCTACCGAAAAGCACATCCCCTGCGGAGGCATGGAGTGGGAGCCGAAAAGTGGGGATGGTGACGATCTGCCCGACGAAATGGCGCGCTGAATACCCTCACTGTTACCCCTTCCGATAACATTCCCCAACTCTGATCGCAAACTCCGTCAGGAATCCCAGCATCTCCTCCGGGAAGGCAAAACGGTTATTCACTATCAGCTTCATAATATCTTTCTGCTGATCAAACTTGATCAGGTCACGGTAATCACCGGTGATCAGCTTCATCAGCGGTAAAAACTTTATCGCATAATACTCTTCGTTCGTCCCCTTTGGCAGCAGTATCAGCATCTGCTTCCGCTGGATAACCACACGCTCAAAAAGTGCTTTTGATGAATGCAGTTTCAACACAGCCGCTGAAAGTAACCGCTCTACCTGTGGCGGTGGGGTGCCAAAACGGTCGGTCATCTCCTGCCGCATATCTTCAATCTCTTCAAGAGATGCCGAGGAGAGCAGCTGCGTGTAGAAATGAAGCCTGTCCGTTTGCTCCTGAATATACTTGCCAGGAATCGATATCTCAAAGAACGCCTCAATCGATGGGTCGGTACGCATCTCGGCGGAAGGCAGATTCTTGAACACTTCCCTGAAGTCTTCTAGTTTCAACTCCTCAACGGCTTCTGCTATCAGCTTCAGATAAAGATCAAATCCAACTTCCTGCACAAATCCGCTCTGTTCCTTCCCGAGCAGATTTCCCGCACCCCTGATTTCAAGGTCACGCATGGAAAGATGAAATCCTGCACCCAGATCAGAGTACTCCTCTATGACCTTCAGTCTTCGCTGTGTCTGCTTCTGTAGCCCTTCCAGCGTGGGCACAAGGAAATACGAATACGCCTGACGGTCCGACCTTCCAACTCTCCCCCTGAGCTGATGCAGTTCCGCCAGTCCAAAACGGTCGGCGCGGTTTACAATGATCGTATTCACATTGGGTATATCAATACCTGATTCAATAATCTTGGTTGAAAGCAGCACATCATGCTTGCGGTTTAAAAAGTCATGAATCACTTTCTCAAGGTCATCCGGCTTCATCTGCCCGTGACCAATAGCCAGCCGCACTTCCGGAATGTATTTTTTAATCAGATCAGCTAACTTGTAAATCGATTTTATCCTGTCGTGTACCACATACACCTGTCCTCCCCGGTTCATCTCATTCCTGATCCAGAGGCGTATTTTATAAATATCAAATACCTCAACCGAGGTACGGATCGGCTGTCGGTTCGGTGGCGGCGATGCAATGATGGAAAGGTCTCTCGCCCCCAGCATAGAAAAATTCAGCGTTCGCGGAATCGGCGTAGCCGTCAGTGTCAGTGTATCTACATTTAGCTTGATCGCACGCAGCTTCTCCTTTGCCATTACCCCGAACCGGTGTTCCTCATCAATCACCAGTAATCCGAGGTCCTTAAACTGTACATCCTTTGAAAGCAGCCGGTGCGTGCCAATCACCACATCAACCTTTCCTTCCGTTAGCTGTGTGATGAGCTCTTTCTGCTTCTGCTTCGTCTGGAACCGGGAGAGCACCTCCACCTTTACCGCAAACTGAGACATCCTGTCCTTAAACGTATTATAATGCTGCTCTGCAAGAATAGTGGTCGGCACCAGCACTGCTGTCTGCTTCCCGTCCTGTACGCACTTAAACGCAGCGCGTACTGCCACCTCAGTTTTCCCGAACCCTACATCACCGCACACTAACCGGTCCATCGGTGCAGTCTCCTGCATATCCCTTTTTACATCTTCAATCGCCTTCGCCTGATCAGGGGTATCTTCATACAGGAATGTTGCCTCCAGCTCTTTCTGCCAAATCGTATCAGCTGAAAACTGGAATCCCTCAGCTGCCTTTCGCTTTGCATACAGTTCAATCAGATCACGGGCAAGCTCTTTGACCTTCTTCTTCGTCTTCCGCTTTACCGCTGCCCATTCCCCCGAACCCAGTGTGCTGAGCGTGGG
>JAEXTR010000320.1 GCA_023406915.1 Bacteroidota bacterium | reverse complement strand
GTCGTAAACATGGTAGTGCCCTGTGAATACAGCTTCAACATTATGGCCCTGTATCACTTCGCGGAACCTCTTCCAGGATGTGGTATTGCTGAACTGCAGTGGGGCATGGAATGTAATGAAAACTGGGTTCGTCTTGCCAATAGTATCAAGAGTGCTTTTTAGCCATTGAAACTGATCCTCAGTTACAGAATCGGTCTTCTCGCCGTTTGTGGAATTAAGAAAAATAAAGTTCAATCCTGAATACTCTACCCGATAGAAAAGACTTCCTTCCCCCCACTCGTCAAGATACGCTTCCCTTACCCCGGGTGTAGTAATATCATGGTTCCCGGGAGCAGCGTAAAATGGGACAGTAATTGACTTAATCTGCTTACGAAATACTTCCCACTCCCTCTTACCAGCAGAGGCAGGGTACTTATACCCAAGGATCATATCCCCAACATGCAGTACAATCTCGGGATTACAATTCATTCCCTTTTGTATCATCTGATAAAATATCTCAGGATTATGAAACTGTGTATCACCAAATACAATAAATTTTTGCCCAAACACCGGAATGGATATTATTAGGAGCAAACTGAGAAACCGTGTCATTACACTGACTCAATAATTTATAAGACTTATAGTCTTAAAATAAGCTTTTCTTGCCTTCTGTATGCATAGCAGAACTATTCGCACAATTTTTCTTTTTCTTTGTCTTGCTTTCCCGCCACCTTTTCGTCTTTGTCAGAATAATTTGCTATTTTTATTGCTCAGGTAACCCGATCTATTGATAACCTTTCCCATCGTTTCGCAGGAGAATGTATGAAAAAAATAATTCCATGTATTATAGGACTACTGCTTATGGTTTCCTCATCCTTTGCTCATGAAGGGCTGAAGCATTTGATGCCCATGCCACAAAAAATCGTTGTCCATGCTGGGAGTTTTCAACTTGACTCCTCTTTTCAAATCAGAATTGATGGACCAGTTTCTGGCAGAATTAACAGCTACGCAACACAGTTCCTGAACAGGCTCAGAAATCGCACTGGTCTGTTTATGCAACAACCTGTTGTCAATGATTCTGAACGTGGACCAAACAATGCCGCTTGTGTTTTCTCTTACACTGCAACTCCTGGTTTCCCTTTGCAATTGGGTGAAGATGAGTCATATGTGTTAACAGTTCAGTCTGGGTTAATCAAGCTAACTGCAAAAAATGATCTGGGAATCCTGAGGGGCATGGAAACCCTTTATCAGTTGCTATCAATCAACGCCTCAGGTTATTACTTTCCGAATGTCACTATTACTGATGCACCCCGCTTTCCCTGGAGAGGTCTCATGCTGGATGTCTCACGGCACTTCCTTCCTGTTGATGCAGTGAAAAGAAATCTTCGCGCAATGGCTTCAATGAAGATGAATGTACTTCACTGGCACCTCGCTGATGATCAGGGATTCAGGGTTGAAAGCAAAACTTTTCCAAAACTGCATGAGATGGGCTCAGATGGTCTCTTTTTTACTCAGAACCAGATAACCGATATTATAAGATATGCTGATGAACTTGGAATCAGAGTCATCCCCGAATTTGATGTGCCCGGCCACTCAACCGCCTGGTTTGTGAGTTATCCGGAATACGCCAGTGCACCTGGACCTTACAAAATTGAAAGAAACTGGGGCGTTTTCGATCCAACTTTCAATCCAGCAATGGAAGAAACCTACCAGTTTTTTGACATCCTCTTTACAGAGATGTGTAACTTGTTCCCTGACGCTTACTTCCATATCGGAGGTGATGAAAACAATGGTAAACAGTGGGATGCCAATAGTGATATCCAGGATTTCATGAAGAAGAATGCAATCCGTGATAACCACGAACTGCAGGCATATTTTAATAAAAGATTGCTCGATATCCTGACAAAAAACAATAAGAAAATGATTGGATGGGATGAGATTCTTGAACCAAGTATGCCTACAAATATTGTTATCCAATCCTGGCGTGGCAGAAAATCTCTGGTAGAAGCAGCACAGAAAGGATATATGGGGCTGTTGTCGAATGGCTACTATATCGATCTGATTCAGTCAGCTGAATTTCACTATCTGAATGACCCGATTGGGGATGATTCACCCCTGAATGATGAGCAAAAGAAGCTCATTCTTGGAGGTGAAGCGACGATGTGGGCTGAATTGGTCACAGACGAGACAGTAGATTCCCGTATTTGGCCCAGAACCGCAGCAATTGCAGAAAGATTCTGGTCAGATGCTTCAGTGAAAGATGTTGATGATATGTATAGAAGGATGAACTACATCAGTTTCCTGCTGGAAGATGCGGGAATCCTGCACAGTAAGAATTATGAGATGATGCTGATAAGGCTTACAAATAACCAGGATATTTCTGCATTGAAACAGCTCTGCGATCTGCTGGAACCTGTCAAAATCTATACCAGGCACTCTCAGGGTAAGAAATACACTTCGTTCTCACCCTACTCCCGGATTGTTGATGCTGCCAGACCTGAGTCAATGTGCGCAAGAAGTTTTAGGCAGTCAGTAGACAGATTTATTGAGAATCCACGCGCAAACAGACCCACACAATTGAAGGAACAGTTAAATATCTGGCTCGGATTACCTGAACGGCTTCAAGTTGTTTTCGTGACTTCACCCATCGCTGCTGAAATAAAGCCACAGTCCCAAAATCTGGCTAAACTGGCAGATTTTGCGCTCCAGGCAATCAATGCTATCGATGGGAACACTACTCTCGCAAATAGTGTTTATGATAGTGGTATGGCGGCTATTGCTCAGGCAAAGAAACCTGTTGCTCAAACAGAACTGATGATTGTTTCAGCAGTTGAGAAACTGCTAAAAACAGCTTCTGGTAGGAATTAAAGTGAGATGAATGAATGAGGTTCGTTGCAGGGCATTTCTGGATGATTGCTCTGCAACGATTTTATTTATGATATCATACTGGTCACATATACTACATATATCATAAGAAGAATCAAGCCTTCCAATCTGCTGATTTTCATTCCTGTCTTCATTACAGGTATCATTACGACTGCAAATAACAGCACAATACCAAGATCAATAACTTTAATCTCTGCATTTTCAATAGGGTGAATGATTGCCACAATCCCAAGTATACCGAGAACATTAAAGATATTTGAACCAACAACATTGCCAACTGCGATATCACTCTCTTTCTTTATTGCAGCCAAAACCGATGTGGCAAATTCTGGAAGACTGGTACCTACGGCAATAATAGTAAGACCGATTATCAAATCGCTTATCTGAAACATTTTCGCCAGTGAAACTGCACCTGTAACAAACAGATTCGACCCGATAATCAACACCACAAAACCAACAACTACAAACGAAATATTTATCCAGAGCGGTTTTTCTGGTGTCTTAAACTCCTTCTGGTACTCCTCCTCGCCTATTGTGGTCTTTTCCTTCCTTGCAAGCATATAGTTATAAACAGTATAGAGGATTAACATTCCTAAAAGTAGCATCCCTTCTATTCGTGAGATTCCCTGATCAAGGAGCATGAGAACAACAATAATGGTAACACTGATCATGATGGGAATCTCTCGCTTTATAACCTCAACACTGATCGTGATAGGGTAAATCATTGCAGCTATCCCGAGTATCAATCCTATATTTGCTATATTGCTTCCGATCACATTCCCCAGTGAGATCGTGCTGTTACCATCAATCGATGCCTGAAGACTCACGAACAACTCAGGGCTGGAAGTGCCATAAGCAACAACGGTCAGTCCGATTACCAGTGCAGATATTCCCAATCTAAATGCAATGGCAACACTGCCACGGATCAGTGATTCAGCACCGACATAAAGTAAACCTACACCTGCCAATAGTGGCAGTATTATTTCCATAAACATTCTATACTAACTTTCCCTTATTCTTCAATCTGTATTTCCATTTTTAGCAGAGCCGCCGCCAGAGTCTTTCCCTGTGCATCCAGCTTTAATGACACCGTGCCGCCGCCACCTAAAGTATTGTGTAATAAAAAGTTAAGTGCATTCAGATTTGGTAACTCAAACCGCTCAACATCACCAAAACAAATACCTTCAAAATATTTTTTCACCGTTCCAGCCGTCAAATGCTCTTTTAAAAGTCTATAATCTTCTGCACGGTAGGCGATGATTCCAATGTTTGCAGCATCGCCCTTATCTCCGCTTCTTCCATGCGCTATTTCCGAGAGTCGTATTTTTTTCATGATTACTCCAATATTTTAGCTTTAGGGGTGATCAGATCCTTGGCTATTAAAGCGGGCCAGTATGCGACCACATCACTAGGCCTTGGTCTTCCGCCTGCAAAACCGGTAACAGAGGGTGGTCCGGTAAGAATCAAAGGAGCGATTTCCTTTCCAAACCTGTCTATCGATTCCTTATCTTTTGATCGTACAGCGATCCTGAAGACAATCTCATTAATCAACTCCTCATCCAGTTCCTTTGCCAACGGTCCATGGCAGGCATTATACCCGACAAATTCAGTCCGTACCTCTTCAAAAGAAAGCCCTAACTTCTCAAGCCTCCCTCTCAGTATCTGATCGGCTTTCTTTGCCTTCGTGAGTGCCTTCGGGTAAGAATAGGTTAACGTTGCAGCCGCAGAGTACCCATCCATGTAAGAGCACGATACCTTGTATGTATCAGTCGCTGGTTTTCCCTTGATCCCGAATACTCTTACTCTGTTTTTCCCGACAGCTTCAAGACTGATGGAAGTAAAATCTGCAATGCAGTCAGGAGTGATATATCTTTGTGGGTCACCGATCTCATAGAGTAATTGCTCTGATACGGTCTCAACTGACACTAATCCACCCAATTTTTCATGTTTTGTGATCACAAATTCACCATTTGGGTAGGCTTCAGCAATTGGAAAACCGATATTCACAAAATCATCTACAGATTCCCAATCCCCCAGGAAGTTTCCACCAGAAGCTTGTGCTCCGCATTCGAGTATATGACCAGCAACCGTACCCGCTGATAGGAGATCAAAATCTGTTTGACTCCACCCAAACTCGTAAATCATCGGCGCTAAAGTCAAACCAGTATCTGTAGTTCTGCCAGTAATAATTATATCAGCGCCAAGCTGTAACGCCTCTACAATAGGGAACGCCCCAAGATAGACGTTGGCACTCATCAACCCACCTTTTACCCTGGAGATCGGTTCTCCAGTCTCCATGTTCTTTAGCTCTGCTCCTGCAGCAATAAGATCATCCAGTGAACTGAGGATATTATCGCCCGTAACCACAGCCACTTTAATGGATAATCCCATTTCCTCAGCAATTTCTTTAACAACCTTGGCACATGCCTCCGGGTTGACACCTCCACCGTTCGTGATAACTTTAATCCTCTTTTCTGCAAGATGAGGTAATAAGACACGCATTAATTCCGGGATATCCCTTGCGTATCCCATTTCAGGGTTCTTGTTTTTTTGCTTTTGCATGATTGACATGGTCACCTCTGCCAGGTAGTCCATAACCAGGTAGTCTATATCGCCGGCTGTCACCTGATCAAGAGGTGCTGAAATCAGATCACCCCAAAAGCCCTGACCAGAAGCGATTTTAATGTTATCTTTCATGTACCCTCCTTAAGGGATTCGGATATTTTTGTAACAACTTCACCAAGCCATACGGAATGCGGCAACTGGGATTCATTTCTAAGAAAATTGAACCTGTCATCTGCATTAAACCATGTGAACTGCCTTTTTGCGTAGCGACGCGTATTACGCTTAATCAAATCTATTGCGCGCTCTAGTGAAAACAGACCGTCCAGAAAGCCGATAATCTCCTTGTAGCCAACAGTATTGAGTGCATTGAGCTGTCTTGAATAACCAGCCTCAAGTATCCCCTGCACTTCTGTAACAAGCCCCTTTTCAATCATCTCATCAACCCGGGCTTCTATTAGGGAATAGAGCACTTTTCTGTCTGGACACAGACAATACTGAATAAAGTGAAAAGGACGTTGATTGGTTCCCAATCCAAAAAAAGAGAGGATTGAAGACCCGGTGAGATGTTGTACTTCCAGTGCCCTCATCACCCTCTTGTAATTTTGTGGCATCATCGATGCAGCTGCCGCAGGATCCTTCTCTTTAAGAAGCCTGTACAAACCATCATTACCATCCTGCTCCCGTATCCGGAAAAGATACTCTCTGTATACTGGATCATTGCCCGCCTTAGCCTCAATACCATCTGTCAGTGCCCTTAGATATAGCCCAGACCCTCCGGCTACTATTGGTAACTGACCATTTGCAATAATCGACTCAATTGCCCCGAGCGCCTCAGCTTCAAAGTGTGCCGCGCTATAGTCTTCACCGGGTTCCCGGTTATCCATACAGAAATGCTGAATTTCTGCAAGTTCATCGATCCCAGGTTTGGCAGTACCAATATCCATTCTCCTGTACACTTGCCTGGAATCAGCCGATATAATTGCACCATTGAACCTTCTAGCCAGTTCAAGGGCAACTCTGCTCTTTCCCGAACAGGTGGGTCCGGCAATGAGAATTACGCTTGGTTCCATCCTTCTTTTCCCACCAAAGGTACAAATGTAAAATTCGGAATCTCCTTTTGTAAAAACTCTGTTTCACTCTTTTTCAGAATCACAGTCATTGACTGCACAGATTTATCTCCAACCGGAATTACCATCCTGCCCCCAACTGCCAACTGATCCACAAGAATTCTGGGGACTGTGGGTGCCCCTGCAGTTACTATGATGCCATCATAAGGGGCATACTCACTCATACCTAGGGTTCCGTCACCACAGAAAAGCAATGAGTTATACCCTAAAGAGTCCAGTAACTTTTTTGTTGTCCGGAAGAGTTCCTCGTGCCGTTCAATACTGATTACTCTTGCCCCCATTTCTTCAAGTATTGCCGCCTGATATCCTGATCCGGTCCCAATTTCCAATATTCTGTCACCTTTCTTTGGGTTAAGCGCATGTGTCATTACGGCAACCGTATACGGCTGGGATATCGTCTGACCAAACCCAATATGCTGGGGAGTGTCCATATATGCCATCCTGCGGAAGGCTTCTGGAACAAACAGGTGTCTCTCTACTTTTCCTATTGCGGTGAGAACCGGCTCTGAGGTTATACCTTTGCTTTTTAATAATCCGACCAGTTCTGCTCTTTGTTTTTCGTACATATTTCGCTGATTATTTGTAAAAATCTAACACCTAATATAAAACTGTATCCCTATTTATTCGATAATATGGCAGGAAAATCCAATTCAGTTTTTAGACGTATTTTATGGCATTCTTAAAAAACCTTTTCTCCGGAAACAAAAGCAATGAACTGCTTGATGAAGCAAAAAAATTCGTTGATTCAAAAGAATATCAATCAGCCATTGCTACGCTGGACTCAGTCCTTCTTACCGAGAAGGAAAACCTCGTGGCGTACTATTACCGTGGGTTTGCATACTTCTGTCTGAATAAATGGAACGAAGCAATTGTAGATTTCAGCCGCGTGGTTGGGACAAAAGAATCCTTCGCTCAACAGGCAAGATACTACAGAGCTTCATCATATTTCGAGTTACAGAACTATCCAGGTGCACATCAGGACCTCTACGACCTGCTCCGAATTGACGGAAGCAACCAAAAAGCGCTCCTTTTGATGTGCGAAACGCAGCAAAAGGCTGGCGATACAATTTCTGCTTTAGAATACACGGGAAAATATATTGCGCAGTTTCCAAATGAGGCAAAAGGGTACATTCTGAAAGGAAACCTCCTGCTTCTTTCTGACGATAAAAAGACAGCTTTACCTGAATTTTCTCGTGCTCTCGAGATTCATCCAAATCATTATGAAGCTCTGATTGGCAGAGGCAGGGCTGAGATGGATATTGGCAAACTTGACCTTGCAAATGAAGACTTTATCAAAGCAACAGAGATTAATCCTCATGCATTTGATGCTTATCATCTCTCAGCTACTATACTCTATAGGAAAAAGCTCTTCGAAGAAGCATTAAAGCAGGTGCTCACGTGTCTTGAGGTCCGAAAAGATTATTTTGAAACAAAACTGTTACAAGCTAACATTTATATCGCTATGCAGAAGCCAAAGGACGCACTTGGTGTTCTGGAAAAACTGATCATTCAGGATTCAAAGAATGCTGAACTTTACCTTCTGCAGGGAAAGTCCTACAGGATGCTGAATGCAGTTTCGGATGCCAAACATAGCTTCGATACTGCATTGAAAATCTCACAACATAGTCCTGATATCTACAAATCACTTGCCGTTACAGAAGCGCAGTTTGGTAACTATAACGGAGCAATCGAATACCTTACAAAATCCATCGAATTAAATCCCAATGATGACGATGCATTCTTTAAACGTGGCAAGCTATACCAGCGTATGAATGAAAAATTTAAAGCAATACAGGATATCGTAAAGGCAAGTCAGATTGACCCATCAAATGCGAATTACTACTATTACAGTGGTATGGCGCGGGAAAAGGTAGATGATAATTCCGGTGCAATTGCGGACTACTCAAAAGCTCAATTAAAATCCGATTTTTATGAACCCGTCATAGCCCGTGCAAAACTTAGAATGAAAATTAATGAATACAATGCTGCAGTGATTGACTTTGACAAAGCTTCGCAGATGAAACCAGAGCACCCGCTCCCCTACTATTTTAAGGCCATCTGTTACCGGTATATGCAAAAACTTGATAAAGCCCTTGGAGAAATCAATAAGGCTATTCAGCTTGATCCCGAATACGCTGACGCATACTACATTCGTGCATTGGTTAGTAAGGAGCAGCACTTACTCAGGCAGGCACTTGATGATGTGAAGACTGCTGTCCGGCTTGGTACAAAGAACTTTGCTGGACCCGCACAGGCACTTAACGAAGAACTCAGTAAAAAATTCAATACCAAATTCTAAACCCAAAGCTCTAAACAAAAAAGGCTGCCCGGTTTGGGCAGCCTTTTTTTTGTACTGAAAGAAGAACTTATTTCAACAGTGTCATCTTACGGGTAAGAGAATTGCCTCCGTTGGTCAGCGTGTAAAAATATACACCTGAGCTAAGGGACTGCATTTCACTGGTTGATACTGTTAATGTATAGCTTCCAGCTTCCTGATATCCGTTCACCAGCGTGGCAACTTCAGCACCTAGGACATTATAAATCTTAAGAGTTACAACATCACTTTTTGGTATACTGTAGCTGATAGTGGTGGAAGGGTTAAAAGGATTGGGATAATTCTGATTCAGTGCAAATGTTGCAGGTGTACCTACATGCACCACTGAATTAAGGCTGTAGAGCTTTGATGTTCCATCCATATCAATCTGACGCAAACGGTAATAGTAGTTTCCATTCTTCAGATCAAGATCAGTGTAGGTATAGCTCTTTGGGGCAACTGTTGTTCCACTGCCAGTGATAAACCCAAGAGTCATCCATTCGCGGTTATTGGTTGAGCGTTGAATCTCGAATCCCCGGTTATTTGATTCGGTGCCTGTATTCCAGCTAAGCGTAACAGAATTTCCGCTTACTGCAGCTGAAAATGATGCCAATTCAACGGGGATGTAGAATTTTCCACTCTTATGGACATAGCTGTTAAGTCCTGCTGCGAACACTGCAACTGAATCGATGCTGAGAGCCGGGACACTCATAATTGGATGAATTCCCTGTATAGTTGCACCGGCTGTGTTTTCAAGTGTCCATGTTACACCAGCATCACGGGTTTGCATAACCACCCCGCTACCTCCGGCAACCATGACGGTGTTTGAGTCATGCGCGTACACAGTATTAAATGATGTCGTACCACCAGGTGTAGCAACCACCAACCAGTTTGTACCGCCATCTACTGTTCTATATACACGACCTGAACTGCCAACACACCATGCAACGGTTGCATTCACTGCTGAAACATCATACAGAAAACCGCCAAATCCATCTGAAAGGGTTTGCTCAATCCAGGTGAGTCCACCATCGGTTGTTTTATATGGTTTTGGAGTGTAGTTTACAACATAACCATTGTTCGCATCAACCATGGAAATTGCATAGAGACGGTGGTCATTTGCAGTAGTCGATACCTTGATCTTGTTCTTTGTCCAGGTCATGCCTGCATCGGTTGACTTCAAAACAGTTCCTGCAGTATCACCGGTATTGTTAACAACAAACACCAAACTTGCATCCACAAAATCTACATCGTATAGACTTGCTGTTGTGGGTAAGCCGATAGTTGTCAGGGAATCCCAGGCGAGTCCACCATTCATAGTTTTATAAACGGCACCATTTGAACCAACAGCAAACCCTAAATTGCTGTTTGCCATATCGATAGCTCTGAAGGTAGCCGAAGATGTGGTTGAAAGTTCAACGGGATTATCCTTGGATTCTTCACGGTACTCTGTTTCTTCAATAAATATCGGCCGGGTAGACACGAGTGAATTTGGTCTTGAAGCAAATGTTCCAGCACTCCAGGTCAATCCACCATTCGTGGACACCTGAATTTGATCATAAGTGCTATTTGCTACGGTAGGAGCGCCAACAACGATCACTTTACCGGTTGCACTCTGTGCCCATACGTCATAATGAGAACCTGGCTTAGAGAGCTTTGCATGAGTAACAGGATGGTTAGCTCCAAACCTGGAATTGATCAAACCAAATCCACCGCCCGTTACAAGATCAGTAGCGCTAAGGAAATCGGTAGCATAATAGGTTGAGGTCCAGGGTTGAGTTGACAAAACTCCAAGAATTCCCAGAGTATCAAAAGTGGCACCCTGATCGGTTGAACGATAGAGCGCGAAAGAATTACCTGTAAGGAAGAGAGTATTATTCACATAATCAATATCATAAAAAGTGGTAGTAGTTCCTGCATTGGGTGTGAGTGAACTCCATGTCACGCCATTATCTGTCGTTTTCCTTGCGTAACCACTCGTGCCAACATAGTATCCTACTTCAGGTGAAGTAAAGAGCAAACGGTAAGGAGTCATAGTTGCACCAGTGCTGATTTGTGTCCAGGTTGCACCGCCATCGGTTGACCTGCGTATATTGCCAGCCGTTGTTGCAACAATTACGGTATCACCCTTTGAGTACACATCGTAATAGGTACCGGATGGGATAATAGTGTTTAACGTCCATGTAGCTCCTCCGTCGGTAGTTTTAGCCAACCTGCCCGAGGATGTACCAGCGGCATAACCAACAAGATTGTTCTCAAAAGTTACCTGATACCATGTAGCTGCAACTGGCAATCCGGCAACGGAATCCCATGTTACACCACCATTGGAAGTACGGGTGATACCTGCGCTACCAACGGAAACTCCATTGTTCATGTCAAAAAAATGTGCATCATATATATTGCCTGTATATCCCAGAACGTTAGGGTAGCCAGCTCTGTGATGGAAGAACCATGTAGCACCACCATCTGTGGTCTTCATGAATGTTCCAGAGAAACCCATAAGATACCAGTTATTGGAATCCCACGCTTTTACATAGCGAATCTGATTTCCCTGAGGTTGGGGATGTAACCACTGCCAGTTTGTGCTCTGTTGGGCTTCAACAGAGATAAAACCAAGTAGCAGCAACAATGAAAAGAAACGGAAGAAAGATTTCATCGTAACTCCGATCGGATTGTTGTGGATGTTTTTATAGTAACGTGAAAAATTACGAAGTCTTTTAGGAAAATACAAGCAAAGTTTTTTCTGTGATCAAAATGTAATCGAGAATCCGCCCGAAAATCTTGAGCTCTTCCGAAATAGAAGCGAAATATAGCTTTCTATCTGTTTTGCACTTGCAGGAGCAATACCGTATGCCCACCGCCATTCAGAAATATTAAAAGAAAACCTTACGAATACATCATAATTTGGAGGATTGGTCAGGTAAATACTGATCCATTCAGGTGGATTGATTTCCGCAGAAAAACCAATAAATACATCTTTGTCTTTAATCTCCCGACGCAGAAGTAGTTCGCTACCATACTTGTGCTGATGATCAGCGAGAACTCTGGTCAGTGAACCAGCTGCCAGATACTTTCTTATTTTAAGATACAGGTGCTTGCATAAAACTCTTATATCCCGCCCTTCTCCATACTGTTCCCGCTTATAAAAAGATTCTCTGCAGGTACATGTCAGTAAATTGAGGTTTAGCCTTTGACCGTAATACTCGATTTCTCCAGAGGGGAGCGATGGGATCTGTTCAATGAGGTGAGTATAGAAAAGCTGTTCCTGTTTACTGTGTTGATCATCAATTAATAGCCTTATATCAGTCTTCGCTTTATTCATACTGTTTTTTGATTCGAATATTACACAATTCTCCCCTATTTCTCCAGTGCATTCTTGCTGAGAGTCAAAAAGTATCATGGGATGATACGGTTGCATCCAAAAAACATGAGGATATTTACTCCGCTAATCAATTAAAAAGGTGAAAAAGTGAATAGTGAATTATACGAATGGATTTTCTGGATAATAATTGGGGCAAGTGCGATCCTTGGTTTTATTGCAATACAATTACTTCTCTCCAGTCTGGCAGAAAAGGGAAAAAGGAAGGGTAAGGATAAAACAAATACTGATTCAACAGAGTAGTAAAAACATCCGGCTCCTCACGAGATGGGGAGACATCGCATCGAATGTGAAGACTAATGTACTTGGGAAAATGCTTAAACCTCCTGCCTGGGCTCATGAAGGTTCACAAGTATTTTTTAATTGAACAGTAATTTAACACCTGTATAATCAGTTTTTTTACTAATTTTATAGCTGTGAACTCAAGAATTGTGAGTTTCATCTCATTTCTTTAATTACAGGTAGGTTAACCAATGAAACAATGGTACGAAAAGTTTTTTGAAAACTATGCCCGCAAATATGATAACGAAGTTTTCACTCAGGGCACTCTCGGTGAATGTGATTTTCTGGAGTCAGAATTTCAGCATAATAAGCAAATAAACATTCTGGACATAGGGTGCGGAACTGGTCGGCATAGTGTTGAGCTTGCGAAAAGAGGTTATACTATAACTGGTGTTGATTTGTCCCCTGCTCAACTTCGAAGGGCAGAGGAAAAGGCTTCAGAGGCCGGTGTAAAAGTTACGTTTTTACAGGGGGATGCACGTGCGCTCCAGTTTAAATCTGAATTTGATGCGGCAATCATGCTTTGTGAAGGAGGCTTCCCTTTGATGGAAACCGACGAAATGAACTTCCAGATTCTAAGAAGTGCAGCAGCTTCTCTCAAGCCGAAGGGTAAACTCATTTTTACAACCTTAAATGGATTGTTTCCTTTGTATCACTCGGTAACAGAATTTACCAGCGGCTCTGCACAGGATGGAAATGCAACGTATAGAAGTACTACATTCGACCTTATGACATTCAGGGATCATAATATCACTACCTATACTGATGACGATGGAAAAGAGTATCAGATAGAGTGTAATGAAAGATACTATGTTCCTAGTGAAATAACCTGGTTGTTAACTTCTTTGGGTTTTGTGAAGGTCGATATCTTTGGTGCAAAGATAGGAGCTTATTCACGTAAGGACGTTCTGACAACTGAAGATTTTGAAATGCTGGTTATCGCTGAGCTGTGAGTTAGCCTGACTCAATTATTCCAATCACTAGCATGGTTTATTGACTAATCAGGATTTTTTTGTAATTTTATTGCAGAAATACTTACTAACCTATACCTGCCTGGGAGGTGCTATGAAAAAATCTTGCTTCTTCTGTTTTGTATGGCTATTTGTCATATTTCAAATAGTTGCAACTCCGCAATCTTTGTTTGAAGGTGTGGTGCATATCGCGGTTGATGAAACCGACGGAGATGCACAGTTCATAGAATATTTTGCGAAAAAGGGGCAATACATGCTCAAGGGTAGTGAGGGAGAAAACATCCTCATCCTTGACAAAAAAATGGTTGTCATTGTCCATGATCAAAAAATGTACATCGAGATACCCCTTGATGGTAAAGGTGCTGACCTTGCCGATGCAAACATCCCCGAAACCAAGTCCGAGGAGGATAACACATCTTCCATCACCAAAACAAATGAGACAAAGGATATCCTTGGTTTTTCCTGTGTAAAATGGCAGCAAAAAGATAGTGAAGGAACCACTGATATTTGGTTGACTGATGAACTTGGTGCCTTCATGATGTTCGGCGATAAAGAGAAGGCTCAGGACCGATGGAAAGACGAACTCTCTTCGATTGGTTTTCCTATGCAGATAATCGAAAATGGTAAAACCGTTTTTGAAGTCAAGAAGGTTGAGAAGAAATCTTTAGATCAGTCACTTTTTGAGATTCCAGAGGGTTATCAGAAAATGGCAATCCCTGGTTTTGATCAGATGTTTAAACCTGAATAACTCACATCATCCCTAGGAGGCTCTCATTGAAAAAGCTTGTGTTTCTATTTATACTCTTTGCAATAACAACATTGTTGCCTCAGGCAGCAGGTCCGTTTGAAGGCAAAATCATTTATACCGAATACAATGGTGACCTCGTTGAGATCGGCACCGTTGATTACTGGATCAAAAAAGATGATACCCGCCTTGACTTTTCTAGCGGTGGTTCGATGCTGGTAACAAATGGTATGGTGTACTATATGATGCACGATTCAAAAACCTATAGCAGTGTCACCCATCTCCTTGATATTGAATCGGAAGAATACAAAGAGATGAAACTTGAAATTTCTAGAAATGTCCAGAAATTTGATCAAAAGAGAACTCTTATCGGTTTCCCTTGTGAGCGCTGGCTTGTGAGGAAAAATGACGAGGAAACAGAGATATGGGTTACAAAAGGTTTCAAACGCTTTGTTATGTTTGATGACCTTACATCAAAAGAATCAATTTTCTGGCATGCTGTGCTTCAGGACCAGTATTTCCCTCTTGAAGTCACTGAATATGATTCTCATGGAAATATCAAAAGCAGGTTTAGTGCAACCGGACATGAACGGATTCCACTGGATGAAGAGTTTTTCCGTGTTCCCTCTAAATACAAACCTGTAACTAAATAACTTTTGAGAACAGCGCACCTGAGTCACTATTATTCAATGACTCTTGGTTGAGCTGAGTGGTTTCCCTGGCTTGGGCAGAGGCTGGGGAAACTTCTGGTTATTCTTTTATTTTGTCGTCCCATCTGTGTTCAAGGTGCAGGGGACAAAAGATATTGCCCTGACTCCCCTATTTTACATCATCAATAATTATGAGTGATTATGAAAAACTATACTCCCATAGCTATTCTGCTTCTCCTGTTTATTGCAGGACTCCCTATAATGGCTCAGCAATCCTCTTACTGGGATAATGTCCCATCTGAAATAAAAGAGAAAAATTCCTTCAAACGGTACGAGCATTTCTACCGTGAAAGAGCATATCCATACGACACAGTATCAATTCACACATTCAAAGCTGAATTGGCACGGGAAAGAGCTACAGATTATAGTAACCGTGGTTTTACAACCCCCTGGGTAAATATCGGTCCCAAGGGTATAGTCAGCACATGGCCTGAGCATTGGGGAACAGTTTCAGGCAGAGTTCGCGGTCTGGCAGTACATCCAACAAATTCCAACATTGTTCTTGCAGGTGCAGCCGCTGGCGGTCTTTGGAAATCCACAAACGGTGGTGCTTCATGGACTGACCTCCTGCCTGATTTCTCATCCCTAAGCTACGGAGCAATAACCTTCGATCCGATTCAACCGAATACGGTGTATGCCGGAACAGGAGAGGTAATCGCCGGGGGATATCCATTATCATTCACAGGCGATGGAATTTATAAAAGCACCGATGGAGGAAATTCCTGGGCAAATCTGAACGGCTCATTTGGTTCTGTAACATTTATTAACGCAATCGCTGTAAGCCCTCATCAAAATGCAAATGTTGTGGCTGCTTTTGGCAGAGGATACTCTTTCTTTGGAAGTCCTGCTAATATGGGAATCTGGAGATCTACAGACTTTGGAGCCACATGGAGCAAAACTCTAACCGGTGAATCCTTCGATGTAATTGCTGACCCGGCTCAGGCAGGAAGATTCTACGCAACCATCGGCGGATCATCCTCTCCTGGGGTATATGTTTCCACTAACTATGGTGGTAACTGGACACTCTCCTCCTCTGGACTTCCCTCTTCATTCACCCGTGGTCAGATTACTCAATCTTTATCACATCCTGAAACTTTATATGTATATCTGTATGGAGCAAATATTCAGAATTCACGCTCTTATGTTTTTAAATCTACTAATCGTGGAGCAAGTTGGTCTCAGATTTCTGCAGGCGTAAAGCTTGGTGGGACATACAATGGAACCACTTGGTCAGATCAGGGCAATTACGACCTCTGTATAGCTGTTTCGCCAACCGATCCAAACCGGGTACTTGTCGGAAATATCGAACTTCATCTTACAACAAATGGACAAGATTTCGCGCCGCTAAGAAATCCTGCAGGTCCGTATGGAGGAAACTCTGCATGGGATTGCCCTATGCATGTAGATCTGCACAGAATCACATTTTCACCAT
>JAEXTR010000310.1 GCA_023406915.1 Bacteroidota bacterium | reverse complement strand
ATGCAGGCTTTGCTCTTGCATTGGCGTTCCATTTCCTTTTTGCTGGATGCTTCCTGTTTGCCCTGGATGTTGAAACTTACATTTTCTATGAAAAACTCTATGTGGGTGCTATTCTGGTTGCTGGCGCCATTCTTCTTGAGCTAATACCTGAACTTACCTGGTATAAAGCCTCGAAAATCCGGTATACAATCCAAGTCCTTTTGTTTGTTCTTCTAGTACTACACTACTACCTCCCTTACGGTATCGCCTTTTCAGAAGTATACGGAATCAGAAGCGAGGTTCTCTTTGCTGGAGAAAAAGTTACGCTGATCCGGGCAGAAGTATCGGAGTATATCTATTTTGCTCTAACCGTCTTTCTGCTTATCCTCTTTTATATTGTTCAGGCAACAAGCCATCTCATGAACCTGGGAAAGGAAAAGATGGCAAAACTCTTTTTCCTGGCCTTCTGCCTCATCCTTGGTGGAATGATGGTTGATTCCCTGTTGGGGGATAATTCTCTTCCGGGAATCTCTATCGTAAAAAACTTCACCTTTATAGGAATTGGCGCTTTTGCAATGTATTTGAATACTCTGACATTGCGGGAGCGAATTCCTGATTCGGTGAGAATACCAATCTCACCAGTACAAAATGAACGCGTTGTTACAGCAATTCTGGATTCGCTCCCTATAACACTTCTGATTGTTGGCAAAGATTTCTCAATCCTTAAAGCAAACCGTTTTGCAGCAAAAAAGGCACCGTTTAGTCCTGAAAGATTACCCATCGAGGTATGCTTCCCTTACTTAAAGGAATTCGTGGGTGAACTGAAGGAAAGTCATTCTCAGGAGATCGTGCGGCGAACAATAGTGGACTCCTCATCCCCACCGGATCCAAGTTATTATGAGGTCACTGTCGTCCCTTTTAGTATAGATCTGAAAACTTCATTTTCAAACAGAATGCAGAAAGTTGAGCCGGAGCTGCTCGTAATAATTGAAGACACGACACTGAAGGAAAGATCCGAACAGCAGAAACTTGAGGAAGGCTATTTAAGGATTATCTCGGGAATAAGTGCAGGAATGGCACATGAAATCAATTCACCGCTTGCTGCGATAACTCAGGGTACAGAAAACCTGCTGCGGAGGATGAACCCGGAGAACGCAAAGAATCAGGAAGTTGCAAGTCACTATAGCCTTGATCTCAATGCTTTGGGTAATTATTTTCAGGAACGGGAGCTATTTGAAATAATTCGCTTTATCAGAGAATCTGCCAACAGGGCTGCAGGCATTACCAGAGGGCTGCTCCACTTTACCAACTTTAACAAGGCGAATAATGAGAGCTACCCTGTTAAAAATGCTATTGATGACGCTTTGACAATGCTGAAGAATGACTTCTTCCTCACGACGCTCGCAAATTTTAATGAGATTGTTTTTACTGTGACCGTCGAAGATCAACTCCCTGACTTGCAAAGTAGCGCCGGAGATATCCAGCTCGTTCTTTACAACATCCTCAACAATGCTGCCTACAGTCTTCTTATCGGAAACCCAAGGAGGGTACCTCCCATTGTTACCATATCAGCACGGATGGAAAATGAGTTATTCCTGATCACTATTGCTGATAATGGTCCGGGTATGCATCCGAATGTTGTAAAAAGAGTTTTTGAACCATTCTTTACAACAAAACCTGTAGGACAGGGTTCAGGATTGGGCCTGTCTATTTCATATATGGTAATAGCTCAAAACTATAAGGGAACCATTCGGGTAGAATCTGAATGGAATAAGGGGGCTGCTTTCACTATTTCAATTCCGGTGAACTGATCTGATCAGGTACCGTACTGTTTTAATCCGGATGAAGAGTGAATAATCTCAAAGAAGTGGGACTCCTCGATATTATTCATCAATGCATTTTTCTTCAGCCATTCTACTTCTGATTCGGTCATTTTTCCATCAGTAGCAGTAAGGGCTGCACCATCAGCTATAAAAAGCTCTGCTGCCTGCTTTGAGGAGAATAATATCGGATCTTCTTTAATATTTTTATTGGCTAGAAGTGTTTTTAACACCTCTTCATAAAACTCCTGGCTGAAACCTAAACGCTGGGCTATATTTCTTATAAAATCTTTTTCTCTTTCGAATAACTGACTATCCATCTTCGCTAATAACAGCAAACCTTTCAGGTAATTGCTTTTATCGATTAAGGTTAACATATTCTCTCCGTATTCTCAACCGTATCATCGGAATCGACATTCTTATTCTTTAATCCTCAAGTGAAGATTTTTCACTTTTTCAAAAAAACTTGCAGAATTTTGTTAGTAACACACCCATAATTAGTCATTTTATTGCATAGTAATCAAGCAAAATCCGTCTGGTGTGATTTGTGTTGCATTTATAAAATCGTATTCGTCTGGAGATGCTCCTAACACCAGTTCCCCTGTGTGCCCTGGCGATTTTCATCTGCATTCGTTTAAAGTTTGACGTCCATCACACTAAAAGGTTCTCCGATTGAAATGAGAAAAACTTCCAATCAGCACCTTTCAGTGCCAATCGGAAAATATCCGATTTTTTTCTAACTTTCATACTGAATTCCTGGCTGAAACGCCATTTATCTTTCTACTTGCCTTCTGGCTTTATAAGTAAGGAAACGCTATGTATTACCAGCTATCCCGAGTCTGTCTGATTCTGTTGCTCCTTAGTTTGTGTATCCCTTCAACTCTTTATTCTCAGACCATCCCTCTTAATAAATACGGGGCTCGGGTTGTAGAATCTGTGGACTTCTATAAAGAGACCGTCGAGAAAAATGGCGACAAACAGCTGGTTGATCTTGAGAAGTATATCCCCGGAATTGTACTTGATATTAAATATGCAACCCCTGATAATTTTACAAAACAGACTCTCTATAGTCAGCCGAAAGCGTTTGCCCGATTGCCGGTAGCAGAGTCTTTAAGGAAGATTCAGGCGGAACTTGGGAAAAAGGGTCTTGGTCTCAAGATTTTCGATACGTACCGTCCCTACCGCTACACAGTCTTCATGTGGAATCTGATTCAGAATCCCATGTATGTCGCCTCCCCAAAATCTGGATCAAGACACAACAGAGGTTGTGTGGTCGATCTGACACTGATCGAACTTGCAACCGGCAAAGAACTGGAAATGCCAACACCCTATGATGATTTTACTGTCAAGGCTCATCATACATACTGGAACCTGCCTAAGAAAGCCATTGAAAACCGTTCACTGCTGAAAACCATAATGGAGAAATATGGTTTTACATCCATGCAGTCTGAATGGTGGCACTACGATTTCAAAGGTTTTCAGAAATATGAGCTGCTCGATATCACGTTTGAGCAGCTGGCAAAACTTACTCCCTGAATCAGCTGACAGTCCAGGTCATCTGCGGGGACTCATCTTCTGATTGCGCATGCGGTCGAGAGATCAGTCTTCGCAACTATTTTCCATTTTTAGCATCCAACCATGAAAAAATAAGGAAAATTTATGGCTACCAAGAAAGCGACTGTTCAGCAAGTGAGCGGTATTACCTTTGCAGGAAAAACCGATACAAATCATTGGGTAATGATGGATGGTCCTTCTGATTTCGGAGGAAGTGATGCTGCGATCAGACCGAAAGAACTTCTATTGCTCTCATTAGGTGGATGTACAGGCAGTGATGTTGCAAGTATACTCACAAAAAAGCGGATTCCTTACAGTAATCTGAAACTTGAACTGGAAGCAGAAGTAAGCGATACACAGCCACAGGTGTACACCCGTATTAACATTCACTATATCGTTGAGGGAAAGAACATCAACCCTGCTGATGTGGAAAAGGCAATCGCTCTTTCTCAGGAAAAGTACTGCGGTGTGACGAAAATGCTGAAGGCATCAATTGATATTACTACTTCATTTGAGTTAGTAACTCAAGAAGATTAAAAAGAAAGGGTGCCGGAATTAGAATATTCCGGCACCGTAATCACATTTATTTCTTTTTGGCGAGGATAGAATATCCGGTACCAGCATCCAGTATCATATTGGTCAAAGTACCGAGTCCGGTGATTTCAAGGGTTATGGTATCACCTGGTTGCAACCATACAGGAGTGTAAGTTTCTCCCTTTTCTTTTGCAAGAAGGGCTGCGGTACCATTCAGTTCAAGATAACACCCCGTTCCTACCGTTCCTGAGCCAATTACATCACCAGCGTGAAGGTTTACCCCATACGCTGCCCGTTCAATCAGTTCAGCAAATGTCCAGTTCATATCTTTCGCATTTCCGTAGCTGATTTGTTTGCCATTATGGTATGCTTTCATCTCCAGATTGTAGCTATTTCCGAATGGAGTGGTGATTTTGAATTGCTCCAATTCATCAGGAGTAACCAGCCATGGACCAAGTACCGTAGAAAAATCCTTTCCCTTCGCAGGTCCCAGATTGAGCTTCATTTCTTCCATCTGAAGTGTCCTGGCTGACATATCATTCATGATCGTGAAGCCGGCAATGTATGAATCAGCTTCAGCAGATGGGATATTCTTTCCACCCTTTCCAATCACTACAGCAAGCTCCAGCTCAAAATCCAGCTGCTTCAGGTGATCAGCCTCAACTGTCAGATTGCCAGGTCCATCGATTGCATGATGATTGGTAAAGTAGAATACCGGGTACTGATCAAACTCAGGTATCATTTCCACCCCTCGGTTTCGTCTTGCGGTGGCAACATGCTGTCTGAATGCATACCCATCACGGCACGAAGTAGGGCGTGGAACTGGTGCGAGCAATACTGCTTCCTGATATGGAAGTGAAGGCATCGGAATCCCTTCGCTAAAACCTTTCAATATCTCGTTTGAAGCAGTAAGTGCAGTCGCCCAATCCTCCAATAACTCCCCCATCGTGTCAGGCAGATGAAAACCAATCACCCTGCCAGCATCTGCAAGCGGGAATATTCGGTCTTCATGAATCAATCCGGCAAATTCTTTCCCTTCAGAAAGAAATGATACAAACTTCATACTATGTCCTTGACTTTGTTGAAATTCTTGTGAATCAGCTATGCAGGAGGTCCCAGACTTCCTTGATAACCTCTAAGGCAAACTCAGTTTCTTCAGGTGTTCCTGAATTCATTCGGATACCATTAGGGATACCAAATGTAATAACATGCCTGAGAATGAGTCCACGGTTCATACACTCTTCATTAAATCTGGAAGCTTCCGGCTCATCCTTAAACAGTAGTAACAAAAAATTTGCGGCTGAATTTGTGAAGGTGATGCCAATCTTTGTGAGCCCTTCACGCATGCTGATGAGCGACTCCCGGTTTACTTTTTGGGTTCGCGTAATAAAATCATCATCCTGCAATGCTGCTATGGCAGCAGCCTGTGCCAGAGCATTCGGCTCAAATGGTAACTTCACTTTATAAAGCTCGCGGATCAGTGCTTCAGGACCAAAACCGATACCAATTCGTAATCCTGCGAGTCCATAATCTTTCGACATTGTGCGGAGTACAATCAGATTATCCATTTTATATGTCAACCCGTTTGGATAATCCTCGAATTCCTGTGCAAAAACTGTATAAGCCTCATCCAGGCAGATCAGAATATGCGGCGGAACCTTCTCGAAGAACTTTTCCAATGCCTGCCTTGGAATCATAGTTCCGGTCGGATTATTTGGATTCGCAATATAAATAAGCTTCGTTTTTGAAGTAATCATGGATGCCATTGCATCAAGATCATATCCGTAATCTTTCATGGGGGCAAGCAGGGATTTATATCCGTACTTGTTTACATTTACGTACCACCCAATGAATGTCCCGTGTGAACTCAACACTTCATCATCATGACTTACGAATGTTGATAGTAAATACTGTATCAGAGCATCAGAACCGCTGGCAGTTACGATATTAACTCTGGGTACCTGATATTTTTCACTAATTGCTGAAATAAGATCATAAGCTGATGGATCAGTATAACGGTGCAGATTTTCAAAATGGGTAGTCAGAGCTTGAAGTGCTGCTGGTGAAGGACCGAGTGGGTTTTCATTTGAAGCTAATTTAACAATCCGGGTAAGACCTTTTTCTCTTGCGAGTTCGTCAATCGGCTTGCCGGCTTTATAGGGTACGAGTTTCTTTATGTGTTCAGGAATCTGTATAGGATTCATAATTTCCTCAGTTGGTGAGTCAAATGCAGCAGGAGGCTTGAATCAAAAAAAACCTCCTGCTGAAATGTACGGAAATAAGGGTGTGTAACTCAACCGTTTTCTAAACGGTTTTTACCCTATTCCAACCAGGACTGAGGATAATTGGGGTCCATATCCTGAATTACGGCGCTGGTAAGATATAATGGCGCAAAAGTATCAACCATTACTGCAAATTCGTGAGCTTCTTTCACGCCGAGTGAGGCCTCTGTTTTACCTGGTTGTGGGCCATGAGGCATTCCCATCGGGTGAAACGTCACACTACCTTCAGAAATACCCTTACGTGACATAAAATCCCCTTCTACGTAATAGAGTACTTCGTCACTATCGATATTAGAATGATAGTAAGGAATCGCAATCGCTTGAGGATGAAAATCCATGAGCCTTGGTACAAAATTACAAACCACGAAATCGCGGGTTGTCCAGACCAGATGTACCGGTGGGGGTAGATGCAGCTGCCCCACTTTGGGTGCGAAATCCCTGATGTTAAAGGCATAAGGATAGAAATAACCATCCCACCCAACAACATCAAAAGGATGATACTGAAGGAAATGCTCATACCAACGCCCCCGGGCTTTCACAATAATACCAAATTCACCTTTCTGATCAACAGCACCAACAAACTGAGGTACCCTGAAATCCCGTTCATAATAAGGCGCATCCTCAGTCAGCTGACCGTACTCATTCCGGTAATGCTTTGGTATTTCAAAAGGTGTGGCAGATTCTATAATCAGTAACTTGACTCTGTCGAGGGAATCAAACTTATAATTATGGATAACTCCTTTCGGTATGACTAGATAATCATATTTACCAAAAACAAGGTCA
>JAEXTR010000273.1 GCA_023406915.1 Bacteroidota bacterium | reverse complement strand
ATGCCTCGGATGGTGAACGTGGGTTGTTTCTTTCGAGTGGTTTTGATTTTTACTTGTCTAAACCCTTCAATCGTAAGCAGCTATGGGATCTTTTGGAAGCCGTTTTTAGGTGAAGGTGCAGATTGCAGATATTTTTTTTATTATCTATGTTTGCGGTAATCAGTTTTCTGCTTGTTGACGGTATGTCAAGCGGCTGACTGGTATATTTGTGTTACGTATCACATTCACTGACACCAATCTTCTGTATCATAATTTTATTGTCTGATTTATTTGTGGTACAGATGTTCTGTTCCGGAGGTGCAAATGATTGTTGTTGAACTGATTTATAACCTTGCAATTCTGGTTGCTATCAGCGTGTTTTCCGGTTTTATCCGCAAAAGGAAAATCGAATCTCCACTGATTGCTAATATCTTGCAGGGTGCTTTATTCGGAACAGCAGCTATTATCGGAATGCTTCGGCCCTTTGTATTGACTGAAGGCATCATCTTTGATGGCAGATCAATTGTCATCAGTTTGTGTACCCTGTTCTTTGGTCCCGTTGCCGGGTTGATCTCAGCACTTCCTGCACTCATCTACCGGGTGCTAATAATTGGCGGTGGTGGCGCGGTCATGGGTTCTCTGGTTATTAGTTCCTCCTTCCTGATTGGGTACGCTTTTCATTACTTCTATTACAAAAAGAATCCTCAGGATTCTCTCACCAATCTCAGATTGCTCTTATTTGGCATCATTGTGCATGTTTTCATGATGGGTTTTATGTTCACCCTGCCATCACCAAGCATGCTGAAAGCAATGGAATTGCTGGCTATAACTGTGTTAGGTGCGTATCCTCTTGTTACTATGCTGATAGGAAAAATCCTTAAGGATCAGGAAGATAATGAGTTTTATATCAGACAGATCACTTCAGCTGAAAAGCTTTTCCGAACCACGCTCTATAGTATCGGAGATGCGGTCATTACTACCGATCGTCGCGGTGTAGTGAAGCAGATGAACCCCATTGCTGAGATACTCACAGGCTGGAGTGAACCTGAAGCACATGGGAAGCAGCTCAGTGAGGTTTTCAAAATTGTGGATGAAACCACCAGACAGATAATGGATAATCCTGTGTTCAGGGTTGTGAATGAAGGTAAGGTTGTTGGGCTGGCAAACCACACGATGCTCCTCTCCAAGTCAGGACGTGAATTCCCGATAGCTGATAGCGGTGCGCCCATAAAAGATGAATCCAATCAGATTATCGGTGTAGTAATCGTCTTCCGTGATCAGACTGAGGAACGACGAAAACAAAGAGACCTTTTAGAAAGTGAACGGAAGTATCGCCTTGTAGCAGAAAATACCGGGGATGTAATCTGGAGCTTCGACCCAAATGCGCAGCGGTATGAATACATGAGTCCTGCCATAATCAGGTTACGCGGATACACGCCAGATGAAGTGAATGAACTTCCAATTGAAAAGCAACTTACACCTGAATCCTATAAAAAATTTCTGGATACGGTTCCCGGTAGAATCACAGGCATAAATGATGGAACAATAACCGAACGCTCCTTCCTGGATGAACTTGATCAGGTAAGGAAATCGGGTGAGATCATCCATACTGAAATTGTAACAAACTACATGATCGATGATGCCGGAAAAGTAAGCAGGATAGTGGGTGCTACCAGAGATGTAACTGAAAGAAAACGAGCTCAAAAGCAGATTCAATTGCTGAGCAAGGCGATTAGCGAAAGCCCGGTAAGTGTCGTTATTACTGATCAGTCAGGAATTGTTCAGTACGTCAATCCAAAGTACACGCAGTTCACCGGCTTCGCTGCTGAGGAAGTTATAGGCAAGCCTGCAAGGTATTTGGAGTCAACTGAGCACCCAAAGGAATTCTTTGATGAACTTTGGCAGGCAATTCAGTCTGGCAACGAATGGAAAGGAGAGATCATCAACAGGAAAAAGAATGGTGAAAAATATTGGGAAAATGTCACTGTTTCACCAATTACAGATGCAGCTGGTGTTATCACTCACTTCGTGGCAGTAAAAGAAGATATCTCAGCAATGAAGAACATGATCGATGACCTGCGGAAGGCTAAAGAATCTGCTGAAGAGATGAACCGTATTAAATCCTCTTTTTTTGCGAATATGAGTCATGAACTCCGTACACCACTTGTGGGGATACTAGGGTACTCCTCTGTATTGCAGGAGTCATTGGGTGAAATGAATAAACTGGCACAGATGGCAAAAACTATTCACCTGAGTGGCAGCAGATTACTGACAACCCTCAATAAAATTCTGACCATCTCCAAACTTGATTCTGAAAAAATCATTCCACAGGTGCGTGCGGATGATCTTAGTAAAATTCTCCGTGAAGTCTATAACCTGTACCAGCCTCTCGCCCAAAACAAGGGCATTAGTATGTCAATCAGACTGCCTAAACAGGAGTGCATGATCGAGACTGATACAAAAATTCTGCTCGAAGTTTTGAATAACCTGGTCAATAATGCAATAAATTATACTGAGGTTGGTGAGATAAGTCTATACCTGATGGCAGAGAACGGTCACGTGCAGATTATCGTGTCCGATACAGGTATCGGGATTCCGGGTGATAAGGCTGCAGTTATTTGGGAAGACTTCCGTCAGGCGTCCGAGGGCTACAACCGGAGCTTTGAAGGAACCGGACTGGGGTTATCCATTGTTAAAAGATACGTACAACTGCTCAATGGCTCAATCACGCTGAAAAGCACACCCGGAATCGGATCATCGTTTACGATCACTTTGCCGGTATCCTGGAAAAACCAAAATACTGAAATTTTGCCGGCGGCAGACTTGCAAAGTAATAAGAAGGCAATCACTATGGACACTCACAAACAATATAATTTGTTATATGTAGAGGATGATACTATCGCGCAAAACTATGTCAGAATGATACTGCCCAAAAATTTCCTTATTGATTTTGCACTTTCTGGTGAGGAGGCCGTTAGAATGTCGCTCGCTAAAAGGTTTGATGGAATTTTGATGGATATAAATCTGAAACGGGGGATGGATGGGATTGAAACAATGAAAACTATCAGATCAAATCCTGATTATGAGTCAGTGCCGTTCCTTGCATTGACTGCGTACGCTATGAAGTCTGATGAAGAAGTGATGCTTGCATCCGGATTCAATGTCTATCTTTCAAAACCATTTGCAGGTGAAGACCTTAAAATGGCAGTGAACCGGCTTTTTGCGTATCCAACTGAGGAGTAAAAGCCGGGTCACAAACGCTGTTAGTAGTACTTACTTGCGGTCCTTCGCACGCTCAACCAGTGTGCGCTTCCCTTTACCTTTAGGATTCAGTTTTTGAATAATTCTTTCGGCATCCTGTTCTGATGCATTGAAAAATGAGAAAGCATCATTGATGGTAATTCCGGTAATTCTGTAACCATCAACCTTTGCCTTATTCTCAACCAGGCGAAGAATATCAACAGGCGTCAGTCCATCCTGTTTTCCCATTGCCAGAAACAACCTCACGCTGTTCCCGCTTACAACTCTGTCTTCACGCTTTCTGCTACGGTCACGCCTTACAGGATTGTTATCATCCCTGCCCCTGCTCTTTTTCTTCTTTGACTTCGGCTGATCAAGTTCATCAACTTCAAAGTCGGTAATCTCAGCATAATTTTTGACTTCCAGATCCTTACCGTACAGCTTCTTCAGCAGTGCAGAGACTATCTGCTCTGGTGGAAATGATGCCATGAGTGTCGTGGCAATCTCATTAAAATCCTCACCGGTTCCAAGGGCGAGAGACTCAGCTAATTCAGCGCTGATCTTCTCTTTCTTGAAATTAATGACCTCGTTGATCTGTGGAATTTTTGCCTTGCGAATTTTCGTTTTCGTTGAAGTAGTAATATACTTCAGCTTCCTGAACTCATCAGGGGTCACAAAGGTAATAGCTGCCCCTTCTTTCCCGGCTCTTCCGGTCCTTCCGATACGGTGCAGGTATGATTCTGCGTCGTACGGTAAAGAGTAGTTGATCACACTTGTCAGGTCATCAATATCCAGTCCGCGTGCAGCAACATCAGTTGCAACCAGTACGTTCAGTTTTCTTGATTTAAACTTTGCAAGGATACGTTCACGAACTTTCTGCGTAATATCGCCATGCAAACCTTCGACATCGTATCCACGGTCACCAAGCTTGTGTACCAGGAAATCTACATCCTTTTTTGTCCGGCAAAACACCAGACCGTAAAAATCACCGGTGGTATCAATGATTCGCGAAAGCACCTCAAGCTTGTCATATTCCTTCACTTCGTAATAGGTCTGACTCGTGAGTTGAGTCGTCTGACCGCTGTTAATGGTTTTGATGATCTCGCGTTCTTTCATGAACTTTTTTGCAAGGTTTGCAATACGCTCTGGCATCGTTGCCGAAAACAGAAGAGTACGGCGGTTTTTGCCGGTCTTGCTCAGGATATCCTCGATATCATCCAGAAACCCCATATTCATCATTTCGTCTGCTTCATCGAGTACCACGAAAGAGATCGCATCCAGATTAAGACTTCCACGATTTAAGTGGTCAATAACCCTCCCGGGCGTCCCCACTACCACGTCGATGCCCTTTTTCAGGTGACGCAGCTGAATATCGTACGACTGACCACCATAGATAGGAATGATATGGATGTTTTTATTCCCCTTCAGCTCATTGAACTCTTCAGCAACCTGAATCGCCAGTTCGCGTGTAGGCACCAGGATAATTGCTTGTGTGTGTTTGCTCCCGGTTGACAGCTTATCTGCCATAGGAAGGGCAAAAGCAGCAGTTTTACCAGTACCAGTCTGTGCCTGACCAATGAGGTCAAGTTCTGTGTGGAGTACGAGGGGGATTATTTTTTCTTGAATTTCTGTGGGTTCTTCAAAACCTTTTTTGCGGATTGCAGTAAGTATGTTTTCTGATAAGCCAAGTTGGGCAAAAGTTTGTATCAAAGGGGGGTGCCTATTATGAATGAAAATTGAAGCCTTAAATATACGGATTTTTTCATTCTTTTTAATATATTTTATAAAAATATATTTGGGCTAAAAATGGTACCCTGTTTCATTTCGATCAGGAATTATTGTAGTTTTTGTATTCTTTAATAGACGGGTTTCTATACATCTTACATTAAACTTGGTTTTTACACAGTATATGCACTATCTATATGTATCTTTGGGGGCCGCACTTGGTGGTGCCGCCCGCTACTGGCTCTCCAATTTCGTATATCGGGTGTTGCCCGCAACCTTTCCATACGGTACCCTCCTTGTAAATGTACTAGGCAGCTTCTTACTTGGTCTGCTTGTCTTTTTCATTTTTGAACGCAGTACCCTTTCCTCAGAATGGCGGATGCTGCTGACGGTTGGCTTTTGCGGAGGTTTTACCACATTCTCTACATTCTCACTTGAAACAGTGAATCTCCTTAGAAATACTGAGTATCTGATGGCAACGTTCAATATCGCAGCGAATGTGATCCTGACCATCGGGGCTGTTTTACTGGCATTTTTTCTCTCACAACGGTAATCGGAGGTTGTATGCGCATTAATGGCGAGGCAAAGCTTTTGAGGATATTTGTCGGTGAGTCTGATAAATATCATCACACTCCAGTCTATGAAAAAATTGTACTTGAAGCAAGATCAGCTGGTCTTGCAGGCGCTACCGTGTTTCGTGGAATCATGGGGTTTGGTGGGACCAGCAGGGTGCATACAGCAAAGATACTCAGACTTTCTGAAGATTTGCCTCTCATTATTGAGATCGTAGATGAACTGAAAAAAATTGAGTCCTTCATCCCGGTGATTGAAAAAATCTTTGAAGATGGAGGCTGTGGAGGACTCATTACTATTGAAAAAGCCGAGATTATCCGCTACACGGCAACTCCTTAATACTAATAAAAAGATTATGGATACCTCACATTGTTCTTCTGATATCCCATGTTCAGGTTGCACAATTATGGCATCTGCTCACTCTCAAATCTCTGCATCAGAATATATATGATGGATATCATGTTCCCTCAAATGGTACCACCTATCCCTCGATTTGTCCAACCGTCACTATTTTTTGAATATATCAATGCATCTCACTATTTTTTGAGTGGTTTCACCAAAAAGATTGTATGTCAGCGTTTGTAGCTCAAATATCGAAAAACATAAAAATGCAGATCCTGGGTGCCGGGATTCTGGGTTTCCTGTTGTTACGGCTTTTTATTGCCAGAGATAATTTTGCCGCTGACTTACTGATATC
>JAEXTR010000216.1 GCA_023406915.1 Bacteroidota bacterium | reverse complement strand
ACTCTATTCAGCTGCCAGTGATGTCGAATCATTTACTGTCATTAATCCTGCTGGAGTCTATACGCCGCTTATTGGATCACCATCAGCCGGTGTTATTGCTCCTGCTTCAAATCTTCAGCTTAGCTGGGCTGCACTCAGCAGTGCCGCTGCATCATACGAACTGATAGTTTCTGATAATCCGGCATTCACGAATGGGATAGTAATGAATAACATTACTGGTACATCCGCTACAGTGAATGGATTGAACAGCAATAAGCAATATTATTGGAAAGTCAGAACTGTTCCCCAAACCGGTACCGCATCAGCCTACTCAAGTGTAGGGACATTCTTTACCGGAACTCCTACCGGTGTTATTGAAGAAGCTGTAATTCCGGAGGATTTCTCATTAGAGCAAAACTATCCGAATCCCTTTAATCCTTCAACATCTATCAGATTTGCGCTACCTCAGGAGGTTCATGTTTCCTTGACCGTCTTCGATGCTACGGGTAAGCATATTACGACACTCGTTAATGAGATGAGACCTGCCGGACTTCATGAAGTCACCCTGAATGGTGCAGACTTATCTAGTGGTGTTTATTTCTATCAGATGAGAGCTGGTTCCTTCATAACAACAAAGAAACTGCTTCTTTTGAAGTAAATATCCCTGAAGATACCTTTTTGTGATCGGTAAAAGCCCCACTTGGGGCTTTTACTTTTTTAAAGCACTTCCTTCATTTAGCATTTTAATATTTCCCCTTGAAAGACAAAGAGGTAACCCCTCTTCTATCATCCTACGAACAATTTCAGAACACTCTTTTTCCGGAAACAATTGTGAAAGCTTCTCCAGAGTAATCGAACCATCCTTGAGTAGAATTTTCATCAACCTTCCTCTCACTTCACGGTCTGAGCCCTTGAAAATGCTCTGCTTCGATAATGGTGGAATTTTAGTCTTCGAAGCAGTCAACTTCATTGCTCCATAATCCATAAGAGCATTGTACCATTCCCTGGAACTACTCTTTGGAAGCACTGCAGCCAATACCTTCTCAAGTTCTGCATGTTCGATATCAGGGGCAAGCTGGAGACCGGCTATAAGTACCCGCCTGATATTGGTATCATAGAAAACGACTGGCTTATCAAATGCAAAAGCCGCAATAGCACCAGAAGTGTAGGCTCCGATTCCAGGTAGTTTTTGTAATTCATCAGTCTCTGAGGGTATCACTCCACCATAATTTGATGCAACCTTTCTGGCACATGCAAGCAAACGGATCGCCCTGCTGTTATAACCCAAACCTGACCAAATACGTAAAACATCCTGGGTGGTTGCTCGCGCGAGTTCTAAAATTGTTGGGTATGTGTTAATAAAATTGCTGTAGTATGGTATGACTCTCGCAACCTGTGTCTGTTGAAGCATTACTTCAGAAACTAAAATATGGTATGGGTCCTGTGTATTTCGCCATGGGAGTGATCTGCCATACTTTCTGTAATGATGCAGAATTTTTCTCCTGAAAGCATAAATAGTGGATCTTTGAAGCATACGGTTATTAACCTGCGGAGCTTAACCGCTTTGCAATTGCGTAGTACTCTGTAAGGCAGTATGGGTTTGTCAAAGCTTCGCCATTATCTACATGCTGACCGTCAAGGATTTTTGATACAGCTATCTCTACCTTTTTCCCGCTGATTGTTCTTGGTATTTCTAAGACTTGTATAACAAAAGATGGAACAAATCGGGGACCAGCAGCATTTCTTAGTGAAGCCTTGATTCTTGATTCTAACTCAAGAGATAGCAAAAATCCTTCATGCAACTTTACACATAATACAATTTGCACGTCATTGTTATAAGTCCTGCCAGCAGCTATTGCATCTTCAACTTCTGGGATAGCTTCAACCACTGAATAAATCTCCGCGGTTCCGATTCTTACTCCCCCGGGATTCAGCGTTGCGTCTGAACGTCCATACACAATGACTCCTCTATTCTCAGTGAAACTAATATAATCACCATGCCTCCATACACCTGGGAAATGCTCGAAATAAGATCTTTTATACACGACGTTCTCAGGATCATTCCAGAAGAAAACCGGCATGCTTGGGAATGGAACATCACACACAAGTTCTCCCTTTCCTGAGGCAAGTGCTTGACCATCTTCGTCAAATACCTTTACAGACATACCCAATCCTGGGCATTGGATTTCACCGGAATGTACCGGTAGTATCGGAGATCCAAGCATAAAACAGGATACAATATCAGTGCCGCCCGAGATAGAAGATAGTTGAATATCCTTTCTAACATGGTTGTACACGAAACGGAATGATTCTTCCGCAAGCGGTGAGCCTGTTGATAACAATGCTTTTAAGGATGCGAGTTTATACCTTTCAATTGGACGATAGTTACCTGCTTCAAGAAGTTGTAAATACTTTGGACTTGTGCCAAATACCGAGACTTTTTCCTCCTCTGCAAGCTTCCACAGGACATCGATTGTTGGGTATACCGGATTTCCATCATACAGTACGATTGATGCCCCCGTGAATAATGTACCAACCAGCCAATTCCACATCATCCAACCGGTTGTCGTATAATAAAAAACAGTATCACCGGTACCAATATCGGTATGTAATGCATGCTCCTTATAGTGCTGAAGTAGGGTACCACCAGTTCCATGTACAATACACTTAGGTTTACCAGTTGTGCCGGAAGAGTATAGAATGTAGAGCGGATGATGAAAAGGTAATGGAGTAAATTCAAAAAAAGTATTTGGTGTAACTGGTGCTATCTGGTCATAACGAACCGCTTGTGTAACAGAATCCGATTCATGATACCGGAAGATCGTACCCTTAAAGTCATTATACTCTGGAATGATTATGGTCTGCTTCAGACAAGGTAGATGTGCTGCAATCTCAAGAATCTTTTGAGTACAGTCAATGTGCTTCCCGTTATAATAGTATGACTCCTGGGCAAACAAAACTGTAGGAGCAATCTGTAAAAAACGATCTGTAACCCCCTTCACTCCAAAATCCAACGATGTTGAACTCCAGATTGCTCCGATTGCTGAGGTTGCGAGCATAGCTATTACAGCTTCGGGTGTATTCCCAACAAAGCCTGCAATTCGGTCCCCTTTCTGTATTCCAATTTTACGCAAGTAAGTGGCAACTTTTATTACTTCTGCTTTCAATTTATTAAAGGTCAGTGTGATTTTGTCATAATGCTCCCGATAACTGATGATTGCAGTATCATCACTCTGATGTCGCAATATATTTTCGGCGTAATTTACCTCTGCATCCGGAAAGAATCTTGTCCCGAACATTTCAGTTGATTCTCGGATGATAAGAGGTGACTTCCTGAGCATGACCGGACTATAACCCAACAATGTGTTCCAGAATCGATCAGTGTGTTGTACTGATTCATCATACAGTCCCCAATAATCATGCAACTGTAATCCATGTTCCTGATTGTAGAAGCGGAGAAAATCAGTAATCTTTGAATTCCGGATCTTTTCTGGAGAAGGCCTCCACATTTCCTCGGGCATTTATATTTCTCCCTCATACTCTGTAAGTAGAATGCACCATGCATCTGAAGTTCTATCTGACTGAAGTGCACATTTGGCTGACCTGTGAAGCAGATTGTGTTTTGTTTCTTCAACCACAGATAGGGCATGCGCAATAAATGTCATTTCAGTGTAGTTATACTCCTTTTCCTTGTTGCAGAATTCTTCGTAACTCACAACAACCGACAATTCCTTTATCGCTTTTAACCTGTTTAAAAACTCTGTAATTATTTCCCCTTCGGGTAATGCTGGCACATTTGCTAATTTTCCCAGATCATTACCTGAAAGAACCTGCGATTTTCTGACAGCGTCAGGAATCCCGTCGAAACCAATTGTTGGTCTGTTGAGTGGTTTACCAACAGAGAATATCGATGCACCGGATGCTCTCGTATAGTAATCCCCTCCCATCCTCGCAACTGCATCAAGTTTTTCTGGGATGATTACCCCGTCAACCATTATACTTTCGTCAATATGAAAGAGAAGTACTTCGCAGATTGCCAGGTTTCCCGATGCACCACCATCTCCGAGCGGAATCATCTGTTTTAATATGCACTCCATCTCGAATGGCGATTCTTTGACCCGATATGGTTTAACGATTTCTGAGGGTACCGGGGTGAGTCCACTTTTTATGAATTCATCTGCTGACGGTGGAAACTCTGCAGAGGCAACATTTACCTGCTCAACCATTGAATAGGTGACTGCCTGAATAACACACTCACCATGTTCCATAAGATTGTTAAATGTATCCTTTAAAGTTGCATCTCTTCCGCGTCGGGCTGGAGAAAACACAACAATTGGAGGATTTGCACCAAATGCATTAAAGAATGAGAATGGGGCGAGGTTGGGAACGCCATCAGTTGATATGGTTGAAACCAGTCCAATAGGACGTGGAGCCACTCCACCAAGGAGTAACTGGTGAACCTGGGGCACTTTCAGATTTTTGGGATCAAAACGGAGCATTGTTACTTTCAGGATTTACTCATACTACGTGTAGAACCTCAAAATCTCTTCAGGTGTTCAAATCCGGACCCGTTTCTTCAAGAAGTTCTTTCGTTACATCCCTGATTAGCTCGTGCGAAAACCCTCTTCCCAGTAAAAACGAATACAGACTTTGCAATACTTTTTGTTCCGGCATATTCCTGGAAAGCAGTACTTTGAGTTTTCTCTTTCCAACCGTCATTGCAGTTTCGTATTGTTCTTCAGGCGAAACAGTTGATTCGAGGTATTGGTCGATAATATGCCGAGCAACCCCTTTTGCCAGTAAAGCATTCTTAATTTTTGCAGTTCCGCTCTTCCCTTCTGCAATTTTCTCTTCAATAAATGAACTTGCGAATTTAGCATCATCAAGTATGCCCACAGAAAGTAAATCTTCAAGCACAGTTTTCACTTGTTCAGGAGGATGCTTTTTCGCGATAAGTTTTCTTTTTAACTCAAAAACAGAATGTGCTCTTCTGGCCAGTAACCGAAGAGCACTTTCACGAATTCGATAATACGTATCTTTAAACAGAAGTTGTTGGTACAATTCTTCTGTTAACTGATCTCCCTTTCGGATTCCGGTTTCATAAATCAAATCTATAGGAAGTACCAGTCTGTTCTTCTCAAAATGAACCGTGGCAAATCGGTCATTTTTCTTGGTTATGCCAAGTATGAGATGATCTTCAATCAACGCTATTTTTTCTTTGACTCTTTTACTGCAGCAACTGGTTCGGCTACCGGTTCCTCACCAGGCAACATACCAAGTTTTTGCATTACTTCTTTGCGGAGTGAAGCAAACATTTCAGGATTCTCTATTAGCTTCTGTCTGAATCCTTCCCGGCCCTGGAACCGATCTTCATTATAGGTAAACCATGCACCAGCTTTTTTAACGATATTATGATTGACCGCAAGGTCTAACACATCACCAGACCTGCTTATACCTTCATTGTAAATAACATCAAATTCCACTTCTTTGAATGGAGGTGCAATTTTGCTCTTAACTATTTTAACTTTTACACGGTTACCAACTACATCATTACCATCCTTGATCTGTGCAATCTTACGGATATCAATTCGTACAGATGCATAAAATTTCAGCGCATTACCACCTGTAGTTGTTTCAGGGTTTCCAAACATAACGCCGATTTTTGAGCGAAGCTGGTTAGTGAAAACAACAACAGCCTTTGATCGGCTGATCGCACCTGTGAGTTTTCTAAGCGCCTGACTCATAAGTCTCGCTTGCATTGCCATATGTGCATCGCCCATATCACCCTCAATCTCCGCACGGGGTACAAGAGCTGCAACTGAGTCAATCACGATGACGTCAATTGCATTAGTCCTGACTAATGTATCAGCAATTTCAAGAGCCTGCTCACCGTAATCCGGCTGACTAAGCAACAGTTCATTCGCGTCGACACCAAGCTTACGGGCATAATTTAGATCAAGCGCATGTTCAGCATCTATGAATGCTGCAATCCCGCCAGCTTTTTGTGCTTCAGCTATTAAATGGAGACACACAGTTGTTTTACCGCTCGATTCTGGACCGTAAATTTCTACAATTCTGCCTCTTGGTAAGCCCCCTATACCCAGAGCCCAGTCAAGAGACAATGCCCCAGTGGAGATTGCATCAACCTTATTGATAACCCCATCTCCAAGACGCATAATTGCGCCTTTACCATAGTTTTTTTCGATACTGCTGATTGTATCTTCCAGCACTTTTAGTTTAGATTCTTTTTCGGATTGCATTAACCCTCCAGGTTATATGTTTTTAAATACTTGTACGTCGAACCTCTATCGGTTCTGATGCTCTCAAAGACAGCAATTGTGTCAATAACAAATGGTCTTGGGCTTTCGAATTCTTCGGGGAAGCATTGAATAAATCTCTCGTCCCCATTCATTCTTATTCTCTTGATCGTAATATGAGGCAAAAATGGTTTGCCTGCATCATTACCAAATCCAATTGCACTATACTCT
>JAEXTR010000165.1 GCA_023406915.1 Bacteroidota bacterium | reverse complement strand
CCAAAAAGGGATGCTTTTCTGCCAACATTTTATTACATTAATTCCTTACTTCAAAAGAGTTGTGCAGGTCTTTGCACCCTGTACACATACGCAACACGATCTCAGGAGCTTTGTTTTGCAAGAAATTATCAGAACTATCACCGAACAGACAAACCTGCATGTGCGGCATATCGGATCGGAATTTACGGTTCAGGACCTGTTTCATTCCTCCGTACATCCCGCGATAAGGCATTTTATCTCTGCAAAGATTGACTACCTTATCTATAGGGACCGGAGGGATCTTCTGGTTTCGAAATCATCCTTTGATTACAATGATCCGGCACTGACGAAGCATTTTGAAGGAATCGACGCTCTTCTGAAACAGAAGAAAGTGCTGAACGTCCGGAATTATACCATGATTGCAGAACAGGCTGTACAATTCACCATCCATTATCTGGCTGCCCCTAATAGAACGCTTTCGAAATTTACCTTTGATTCACCTGAGCCGAAGTCAACTGAAGAAATAAGATACATGGTGAAACACTGCTACTATTATGGGTATCTTAAGAAGGTGCTCCTTCTCGTGCTTGATATTAAAAAGAAGAGCTATTGGAGCAGGGAAGAGTTTGAACGCCTCCTCGTCCGCGCGCAGCAGGAAGTCTTGCAGCAAAATAAACGATTTGTCATCACAAATGGTATCGCTGCCATGAAGGACTTTATGTCAGCACGGGATACCGCGAATGACGAACTCCCGCTGCAACTCGTCGAGGTGTTCCTCAGAAGCAAGGGGCTCGAGGAGTATGTGGAACGGCTTCGTAAGGCATTTGCAATTACTGAATCTGCCATGGAAACTGAAGAACGGATATTGTCTGTTATTTTTGAGGAAGCAGCCCCAATTTACGTTGAACCATTGTATCAGGAATCTCCTCTTGCCGAAGAGTCCCCTCTACCAGCAGAGCCGCAATCATTTTACCAGCCTGAACCGGAACAGCAGGACTCAGGAATGTTCCAGAATGCTGCAGATACTTTCGATGAGCAGTACCCTGAACAGGCGGATGATGATCAGGTACCAATGCCTGTGTTTGATGACATTGGGGAAGACTCCGGTAAAGAATCAACTGAAATGGAAAACCCGTTCCACATGCCAGTGGAGGAGGAACTCCCTGTCTCCCCTGAACCAGAAATCGTAATCCACGGTATTGCCGAACCAGAGCCGGAACCCGTACTGGTCGATAACGATATCTTTACTTATTTCAATGATAAAGAGACTGAAAAGCTGGTGCAGGATATCTTCTATGGTGATACGAATGACTTTATCAGCTCCATGGAAATGATGACCGGTTTCAGAACCTACCCTGAAGCCGAGGGACAAATGACTCAATTCCTTGAGATGGCAGGAATTGATCCCGGAAGTAAAACCGGTGCGATGGTGCTTGACAGGCTAAAGCTTTTTTATGAAAAAAACAGGTAATTATGTTTATTGATTTTGCTGAGATCCGGGTCAAAGCCGGACATGGCGGCAAGGGCGCAGTTGCGTTCCGCCGTGAGAAATATGTTCCAAAGGGAGGTCCTTCTGGCGGCAACGGCGGTAACGGCGGCGATGTGTATTTTGAGGCAGACACAAACCTCTTTACGCTCCTTGATTTTCGCTATAAGCACTATTACGCCGCTGAAGATGGTGCCCCAGGCGCTACTAGTCTTCGTGATGGCAGGTACGGTGAAGATATTGTAATTCGCGTTCCGGTTGGTACGATCATCAAGGATGCTGATACAGATGAAGTCCTTTTTGACCTGACAGAACACAAACAACGTTACCTCGCTGCAAAGGGTGGTATAGGCGGAAGGGGAAACAGTAATTTTGCAACTCCTACCCAGCAAACACCCCGCTATGCAGAACCGGGCAGACCCGGGGAAGAAAGAAACCTCATGCTGGAACTGAAGCTGATAGCTGATGTGGGGCTTGTAGGGTTTCCAAACGCAGGCAAGTCAACACTGATCTCGGTTATCTCAAAAGCACGACCCAAAATCGCTGATTACCCGTTCACTACACTCGAACCCAATCTCGGTATCGTGCGGTACAAGGATTATAAGTCATTCACCGTGGCAGATATCCCCGGCATCATAGAAGGTGCCCACGAAGGGAAAGGGCTCGGATTGCAGTTCCTGCGTCATATTGAAAGAACGGGAATCCTGCTGTTTCTTATTGAATGCACTTCTGAAGACCCAAAAAGCGATCTGAAGGTTCTTGAGAAGGAACTGAAACTCTACAGTAAAACTCTCGCAAAGAAAAGAAAGATCATAGCATTTTCAAAGGCAGACCTGCTGGATGAGGATGCACTGAAAGCCTTTAAAAAGGAAAAGTTAAAAGGAATGAAGAAGCCAGTAATGGTCTTCTCCGCCGTCTCCGGTGTGGGTATGCAGGAATTGATTGACACAGTATGGGCAATTCTTGAAGAGGAAAAATATGTCAGTGAATAAAATTCTTCATTGGTACCGGTTCTCATTCCTGCTGTTGCTGCTCGTTTCCGTAACTGGTTATTACGGCTGCGAAAACGGCATCAATATCTTCTCACTGCAGGATGATGTGCAGCTGGGTGAGCAACTCGTTCAGGAAATGAAAGCGAATACTGCTGAGTTTCCTGTATTCACCAAAGACCCTAGTGTTAAGAAGTATATCGAAGAGAAGGTGTTTGCTCATATTCTTGAAACCCCGGCAATTAAAAACAAAACCACCTACCGTTATTCAATAGAAATAATTGATAACCCTGAAGTGATGAATGCGTTTGCACTTCCGGGTGGTCCCATATACGTCTATACTGGCTTGCTGAAGTACCTGGATTCTGAAGCAGCTCTTGCAGGTGTTCTTGCTCATGAAATCGCTCATATTGAAGAACGGCATGCAACTGAACGTATGACCAAATATTACGGCGTTCAGTTTCTGCTTAGCTTGATCCTTGGTGACAGCCCTTCCCAGATAGCTGAAGTGGCTGCAAATTTCTTTGTCGGGGCAGCATTCCTCGCCAACTCCCGCTCGGATGAGGACGAGGCAGACCTGAGGTCAATGGAGTACCTGAGATCCTCACGATACTATGCTGGTGGTGTAGAGTTCTTTTTTGAAAAAATGAGAGATGATGGTC
>JAEXTR010000081.1 GCA_023406915.1 Bacteroidota bacterium | reverse complement strand
GCTATATTCAGGATAAGATTGAATTGCAGGATCTGATTATCAATGCCGGCGTCCGCTTTGATATGTTCATGCCCGACGGTAAAATTCTGGCTGATCCCCGTGATCCTGATATCTATCGTCCCCGTAATCCTGCCAATATCGCAAAAACGATCGCAGAACGGAAAACTTATTGGTATAAAGAAGCTGAAACAAAGTTTCAGATTAGCCCGCGTCTCGGCGTCGCCTTCCCGATTACTGACCGCGGTGTGATTCACTTCTCCTATGGTCACTTCTTTCAGATTCCAAATTTTGACCTGCTCTATACCAACCCTGAATTCAAGTTTGGGCAAGGAACAGGGAATCTTGGTATTGCAGGAAATTCTGACCTGAAACCGCAGGAAACCATCTCAGGAGAAGTTGGTGTGCAACAGGCGATTACTGATGATATCACCATTGACCTTACTGGTTATTTTCGTGATATCAGAAACCTCGCAGGCACCAGGGCCGACGAAATCACCCTTTTTGGTGGTGCAGGTACTTATAGCCAGTTTGTAAACTCTGACTTTGGGTTTGTAAAAGGTATTGTGCTTACAGTTTCAAAGCGCTTCTCAAATAACTGGTCTGCAACTATCGATTATACATTGCAGTCAGCAAAGGGTAACGCTTCTGATCCATCCGCAACCAGAAATCAGATCGTTGGCGGTCAACAGCCTGAAATTCAGCTGATTCGCCTTGACCAGGATCAGTCACACACTGTGAATGTGACCTTTAGTTATGCATCTGATGACATGTGGGGTTTCAGCCTTATCGGTCAGTATGGTAGTGGTTTCCCCTATACACCTACTCAATCGCTGAACATTAGCGCTTTGCTGACCAATAGCGAGATTAAACCTACTTATGTCAATGTTGATTTCCGTGGTTACAAAGAATTCTCTCTCTTTGATAAGATGAAACTGACTCTCTTCGTCCGTGTCTTTAACCTCTTTGACATTAAGAACGAAGTAGGTGTTTACGGTGATTCCGGTACAGCAGATTTTACACTCGCTGAGTTTTTAAGAAGACAGCAGAACTTACCGGCAATCGTAAATACTCTTGATGAGTATTATCGTAATCCTGGCAACTACTCTGAACCCCGCCGTATTGAATTCGGCGCAACACTTCAGTTTTAATGGTGATTAATTATGAACAGAAAGAACAGTATGAAATTATTTAAGTATCTGGTACTGCTGTTGCCGGTTCTTCTGATGGTTACTGAATTAGATGCTCAGACGCGTGTTACCGAAAGAGGTACCAGCGTCTTCAGAAAAGTGGGTATCCATAGAGGAAATCAGGTGAGAACGGTATTTAGCAACTGGGGTGTGATTGCACAACCCGGTACCCAGGGACCTGCAGGTGCCTGGAAGTACGATGCGAATGAATACGTTGGTGACGTTTCTCCTCTTGTAGCAGTGCAACTGCCCGTGCAGGATTATAATAATGATGGTGTTATTGATAAAGCTGATACCATTGTTTCTGTGATCATTACCCCGGTTGAGCGTCCGGGTGGTGGTGACTTTGCACCTGGTGGAAAATTCTGGGGTTTTGAACCGGTCCCCGGTTTTGCAAACGCAAATCTGAATGAAACTGGCAAAGGTATTGCCATGAGTCATCAGCCAGAAACTTGGCCCGATATGTGGCCCGATCAGCCAACCTGGAGCTATTCTGGTAAAAAGATTATACAGGATGGAGTAGATATTACCCCCAAAGTAGATTGGAATGGTTATTTCGGCAGGGCACAGATATCTGCTGACCAGGAAAGTTACTTCTGGATGGATGATTTTAACGACGAGAAAATGTTTGAACGTCACGGATTTCTCCCAGATTCGCAGGACCCGACCAGAAAGGGGCATGCCCTCCAGGTTTCAGTTCGCGGACTGCAATGGGCAAACTTCCTTGCGCAGGATGTTGTTTTTTGGCTTTATAATATCAAAAATGATGGTACTTCCACGTATGATAAAACTGCCTTCGGTACACTTGTTGGTACCTATGTTGGTGGTGAAGGTGACGAGTGGAATGACGATGCTTCCTTCTTTGATGTACGTGAGGCTATCACATATACCTGGGACTTTGAACGCTCAATCCGTGCTTCTGCCAACCCGCGTTGGAGACCCAATCCCTCAGTTGTTGGTTACATTGCCTATGCATTCCTGGAATCTCCGGGCAACGGGTATGATGGAATCGATAACGATGGTGATAACAGAGTTGCTGGTGGTAACGCCCCTTTCTTTGTAGAGCAGGATTACCAGAACAGAACTTTACAACCTGGCCAAACTTTGATGCTTATTGATAAGACCACATTTAACCGTACCCCATATGTGGTACCAAATGATTCATTCAGTGTGGTTTCTATGGGTGTAACCTTTAAATTGAAGCCTGGCGTAACCATTTTAAATGAAGGTTCTATTGATGTGCAGGGCAACCTGAATCCGAACGGTATTGATGGTATTGATAATGATCTCGACGGGCTTATCGATGAGAACTTCCTTATCCATTATAAGCAGTACCGTAAGTCTCCGGCAGGTACAGTCCTGATTGATACACTCAATCCAGTTCAGTACAAAAATTACATTACCTCTGCTGGTCTGTTTGATAAGATGATCGATGAAAGGCGCGATGACGGCATCGACAATGATGGTGACTGGAATCCGCAGTTCGACGATCTCGGCGCTGATGGTAAGCCGAATACCGGTGATTTTGGTGAAGGTGATGGAATTCCAACAGCTGGCGAACCAAACTTTGATGCAACTGATGTTGATGAATCAGATCAGCTTGGTTTAACTTCATTCCAGTACTTCGTACCGGCAAATGACATCACAATGAATAACGAAGATGATATGTGGCGCAGACTTACCCCTGGTTACTTCGATGTGCCAAACTCAATAGTAAACAACGTTGCCATCAAAGGTGAAGATGGTGACTTTATGTATGGTTCAGGCTACTTCCCACTCCTTCCTGGTAGAACTGAACGCTTCTCTTTGGCACTTGCATACGGTGATGATTATCAGGGTGTTATTAAAACAAAGAAAGTTGCCCAGATCATTTATAATGCAAACTACAATTTCCCCAAACCGCCCACAAAACCTACGATGACCGCAGTTGCAGGAAACAAGCAAGTGACATTGTATTGGGATAACGAAGCCGAGAAATCGGTTGATCCAACAACAAAGATCAATGATTTTGAAGGTTATAAAGTATATCGTGGCACCGATCCTGATTTTACAGATGCATTGCAGATATCTGATGGTTCAGGATCAAAAGTATTCCTTAAACCATTAGCACAGTTTGACTTAGTTAATGGTGTGAAAGGTTACTTCCTTGCTCCTCGTGACCTTTATGACATCACCAGTGGCGCCCCATATTGGTTAGGTTCTGATAACGGAGTTCAAAATTCCTTCGTTGACCAGGATGTCATTAATGGTAAAACTTATTATTACGCTGTTGTTGCTTACGATCGTGGTGAACAGTCAACAACGATCTTCCAGTCTGGTATTTTCCCTTCAGAAAATACACGATTTATTGCACAAAATGTTGATGGTACTATCGCGACTGATATTAATACTGCAGTAATAGTTCCGAATGCTCCCGTACTCGGTTATGTACCGCCTTCATCGGGCGAGAAACTCACGAGAGTAACTGGAAATTCATCTGCCGGTATTTATTATGAAGCTGTCGACCCTCGTAAGATCGCTGCTGATACCTACGAAGTATCATTCAATGATACTACCGTAAAAGGTGTGAAGATTGCTGATTCATATAATCTCGTGAACAAAACAACCGGTGATTCACTGATCATTGCAAACCGCTCAATGACTGCCTCAAATGGACAAATATTTGAAGGAATGCGTTTATCGTTTGACAACCGGTATCAGAACTACGACAGTATCAAGGTTGATAATGCTAATAGTGGATGGAACAGCGCTGATCTGAAAGGAATCTCCTTTGTGGTTGCAAATCAGGTTTCAACAATCATTGGTGTAAGAAACCCACGTGATTATGTTCTCGTATTCTCTGATTCTGCTACTGGTTCTTCCAGTACTCTTAGCGCATTGCCTTCCAATCCACCGATTAAGAAGACAAACTTCGAGATTTATGAAGTGAAAAATGCTGGCCAGTTTGATAAGATCAAATATGCCTACGCTGACACACCACCAACGCTCCCCTCAATTACAAACAATGACCGTTTGTTCCTTGCAAATCCAGCAGGTGATACGTTGACCTGGATTGTGACATTCAGGGTGGATTCGACAGTCATGCGGACTCCAAAGGCGGGTGATACACTCTATATCAGGATGTTCAAACCTTATACAAGCAATGATAAATTTGCTTTCACTCCGGAACCTGCCAAGTATGATGCAAATAATGCAACAAAGAAACTTGGTGATATCAAAGTTGTTCCGAACCCATACGTGGTTACGAACAAATTTGAAAGACCACTACCTCCTCAGATTCGTGGTCGTGGTGAACGGGTGATCAACTTTATTAATGTACCACCCCGCAGTAAAATACATATCTATACCTCTGCGGGTCAGCATATCCGTTCACTCGAAAGTGACGGCGACATCTTTGACGGTTCAGTCAGTTGGGATGTCAGGACAAAAGAAGGTCTGGATGTAGCATTTGGTGTATATTTCTATGTCATAGAAATCGAAGGCACCAGTGATACCAAGACCGGTAAAATAGCAATCATTAAATAATGTTGATCAAAGAAGGAAAGGTGTAAGTAAATGAAAGCAATAAAATTTGCATTACTTTTCGCAGCACTGACGATTTCCGGCTTTGCTCAATCAAAAGTCGGTACTACCGCTGCAAACTTTTTAACCATTCCCGTTGGCCCAAGGGCTACGGGAATGGGTGGTGCATTCGTTGCATCCGCTAACGATGCCACATCCTTATTCTGGAATGCGGGTGCAATATCCAGAATGCCCCAGAGTGAGTTCAATGTTTCTTACTCTCAGTGGCTCGTAGGTACAAACTACAATTTTGTTGGTTTAGTGTTCAAGCTTGATGACGATAATGCAGTTGGTGTATCTGTCAATCAGCTGAGTTACGGTGAAGAAGATATCACTACTGAAGAACAGCCTATGGGAACTGGTCAGAAATGGGACGCAGGCGATATCGCTATTGGTATCACCTACACAAAAAACCTTACTGACAGATTCTCTATTGGTGGTACCTTTAAGTATATCAATCAGAGAGTATGGAATGAGTCTGCTTCAGCTTTCGCTCTCGATATCGGTCTTCTCTTCTATACTCAGCTTGATGGACTCCGTATAGGTATGAATATTGCCAACTTCGGAACCGAAATGAAGCTTGATGGTAAAGACCTTCTGCAGCCAATTGATATTGACCCTGCACAAACAGGAAATAATGCCAATATCACTGGTAAACTGGAAACTGATTCATGGACCCTTCCGCTCATGTTTACTGTAGGGTTGGCCTATGATGTGGTGAAGGATGCTGATTGGAATCTGATGCTGGCAACCGATGCCGTCTACCCCAATAATAATTCATCATATATCAACGTTGGTGGAGAATTCTCCTATTCTGATTTGATTTTCCTTCGTGGGGGGTATAACTCACTCTTCAAGGAAGCCGCAGAAGAAGGTTTCAGTGCTGGTGTTGGTGTGAAGTACAATTTTGGACCATTTTACTCAAAAGTTGACTACAGCTTTTCTGATTATGGTATCTTTAAGTCCTTATCCAGAATATCATTAACCATCGGTTTTTGATACTATTTTTTCACTTTTTCTAATTTGTATAAATCAGCAAATTAGTTTATTCAAAAACAAAAAGGAGACACTATGAGAAAATTCGCTTTGATGTTAGTGATCCTGATGAGCACCTATGTAGTTGCACAGACTACAACTCCTGTTACCTTCCGGGTCAATATGGGTGTACAGGTACTTAAACAGGCATTCACAATCGCAACGGACACCGTTACCATCCGTGGTAGCTTTCAGGCTGATGCTGGTGATCCAGGCGGAAACTGGCAAGGTAAGTTCTTTGCAATGACGAAGAATGCAAATGACACTATCTATACCAAGACCGTCAGCCTTCCAAAGGACTCTTCATACGAATTCAAATTCGTAAAAGTTCCTGATGGATGGGAAGGTTCCCCGAACCGTCAGCTTACTGTTGGCGCAACTGCAATGATTCTGCCAGTTTACTGGTTCAATGATGATTCAGTTTTTGTTGCTCAGGTAACAAATACCATTAACTTTACCGCTGACCTTCGTCCAATCTATGGTAGTGGTATTGGATATTTCGATCCCACCCAGGATTCAATCATCGTAGCTGGTCTTGATTGGGATGGTCTCGGAGTAGTTGTTAGCGGAAACCGCAGACTCGTTGAAGATCCTTTCACCCCTGGAGTATTCAGCACTTCAATGACTATCCGTGGTACCGAAGGCGATTCTACAAAGTGGAAGTTCCGCGCTTATCCTGAAACCCGTTTCACCAACACTGGTTGGGAAACTGGTCAGGACCGTTGGTTTACTTATATTGCCAATGGTAGCACTACAACTCTGCCTTACATCGTTCCTAGCATTTATCCCAGCATCGGTCCATTGACTCAGGATGTAAACGTACTATTCCAGGTTCGTGTTCCTCAGGGTGCTGTGAATGCATTAAATGGTCAGGTTATCCCGATTGCTCAGATCCAGTGGATCGGTGTAAAAGGTGGCTCAGCCCCTATCGGTAACTGGAGTGGTAACTGGGTTGCAGCAGATACAACACAGGGTTATATCCTTGTTATGAACGATCAGGGTCAGATGGGTGACAAAGTTGCCGGTGATGGTCTCTGGTCAAGAAATGTAGTATTCCCAATTGGTACCTCTGCTGGTGCTATTGAATACAAATATGCTGTTTCTTATCCTGGTGCTGATACTGCTAATGGCGGATCAACCCCACTTGATAACGAAGGTGGATTTGGCTTAAACCATATCCTTATCCTCCGTCAGCCAGGTCCGATTGAACTGAACAACCTGTTTGGTGTATTCACTGATGTAAAGGAAAATGCAAATCTGAATCCAGAATCATTTGACTTACAGCAGAACTTCCCGAACCCGTTCAATCCTACCACCTCAATTAACTATGTAGTTCCTAAGGCAGGAATGGTTTCACTGAAGGTTTACAATTCACTCGGTGAAGAAGTAGCTACCCTCATTAACCAGTTCCAGAATGCTTCTGGTTACACTGTTAACTTTGATGCATCAAGACTCTCCAGCGGTGTTTATTTCTACACACTCCGTGCTGGCGATTTTGTAGCCACAAAGAAGATGGTTCTGATGAAGTAATTATCTGCTGAATAAGCAGGAGTTTCTTGAGAGGCTGCCCCAAAAGGCAGCCTCTTTTTTTACCTGCCGTATTTTTCTCTCATTTCCCTGTCAGTCTCAAGCATCTTCTGAACCTGAACCAAAAGCTGCCTTGCATTCGGGTGATTCGGCTCAAGCTGAAGGCACTTGTTTAATGCGTCAATAGCTTTCTGGTCACTACCAGTTGCAACATACGCCCCTGCAAGATTATACCATATCTGCGAATCATTTTGTTTGTAAAGTATGCTCCCCTCCAGATAAGGGATACTCTCTTCGTATCTTCCTGAAGCTACATATATGTTGCCGATCCATTTATGGGTATCGAACGTTGGACTGATGCGGTGCACCCTGATTAGATAGGGAAGTGCTTCCTCATATCTTCCCAATGTAATAAGAGCCATTATCAGTTGATTATAGGCGGCATCATTGTCTGGTTTTTCCTCAATGATAGCATCGAATTCTCTTTTCCCGGCTTCAATATTTCCTGCATTAAAATAGTACGAAGCCATCTCGTAATGTGCTTCCTCCCAAAGAATGAGCCTGTCGATGACCTTCATCGCAAGGGAATCAGCCAGAGTAGCAGGACGGAAAGACTTTACAGCACTGTTCTGTGATCCCTTCACGGTAAATGGAAATCCGCCCTTAAGAATCATGAGCTTTAATTTTGCTAAGGAGGAATCCAGTGCCGTCATTGGGAAAGTAGCAGATAGTACGCTATCAGCTGTTCGTTCTGGTAATTTGATTGGACCATCAGGGAGGAGTTTGTTGTTTTTTAGCTTTTCGTAAAAAGCATCTCCCATCATCCGGTACCCTTCAATGTTGGGATGGAGGTGATCAACAAAAAGGTTGTCACCTTCCAGTCCATCAGGACTCTCCTCCCGAAAAAGTGCTTCGATATCAACCAATATCGCTTTGTGCGATTTGGCTAATTCTTTGATGATGTCATTAAATACAGATGGAGCCCTGAATCTGATCTCATCAAGATCACGGGCCTGAAGAAAAAGTTTTCTCCTCTCTTTTAACTCTGCAGCTTGGGCAGATTGAAACGTTGAAATGGCTTTGCTGCTTTTGTTGACAATCCCATCAAAGGGGGTGAGATCACGAATATTAGATGTCAGCGTTCCAATTAATACCGGAACCCCAGCATCGGAGCAAGCACTGACAATGTCCCATAAATTCGATCTGAATTGTTTCACAC
>JAEXTR010000391.1 GCA_023406915.1 Bacteroidota bacterium | reverse complement strand
GTGTGGGCTAAGTTTGCATGGGGGTCTTTTTGGCATTGGGATCCCAGAGAAACAAGTATCTTTGCCCTATTGCTGATTTATGGTGCCTTATTTGCACTCCGGTCTGCCATTGAAATTGATGAAAAGAAAGCAACGCTTTCAGCAGTATATTCTATAATTGCTTTTGTTACTGTTCCCTTTTTCATTTTCATAATGCCCCGTATCATGGTCGGGATGCATCCTGGTGATGCAAGTGACATGGCGAAAGGAAATGCAGGGCCAGTGGTTAACTTCAAGATGAATAGTAATATGCAGCTTGTTTTCTATCTTTCACTGGTTGGCTTCACCATGCTCTATCTATGGATCTGGAGGCTGGCGTACAGAACCTCCGTTTTAGATAGACTGATACGAAAAGATTGATTACATTTCAGTTTTATTTATACCCTAAAATAATAAGAGAGTATTCGTGGTTCAAATGCAAGAAACTGCAACTGCCGCAAAAGATTCAGTAGCAGCAGTGATTGACAGCATCAGAAAAATAAGTCAGCCGGCTTATGAACAGAGCGGGCTTCTCGAATTCCTTTCTCAGAATTCCATTTATATTGTGATGATCATTGTTATGATCGTATGGATCGGTATCTTCAGCTTCCTGTATAACATGGAAAGGAAGATCAAGCGGTTGGAAAAAGAAGTTTTAAAAAACGGAGTCAATAACGATGAAGAATAAATATATAATCGGCGGTGTGATCGTTACTGCTTTTCTCGCAGTCATGATAATTCTGCTGACCCAAAGCTCAATTGGGTACGAAGCAGACTTCCTGAAAGTGATGGAAAAAGGAAAAGAAGTCAAGGCGACTGGCACCTGGGTCAAAGAAAAACCATGGAAGTACGATACAAAAACCAATATGTTTGACTTTCACCTGAAAGATGACCGCGGCACTACAATGCGTGTGGTATATAATGGTCCAATGCCCAATAATTTTGAACACGCAACCAGCGTGGTTGTTACAGGAAAGTACTACGAAAGTTACTTTCACGCACGGGATATTCTTACCAAATGCCCCTCTAAGTACCAGGATAACCAGACCGCAAATGTTGCCGGTTAATTTTCTTCAGAATCCGGAGTTTTACTGATCTATGGCAGGTAGTATTTTTATTGCTGTCGCCGCAGTGGCTGCTTTAGCCTCTGCGGTTTTTTATTACTTAAACTATAAGAACGAAACCTACAATTACTCTCTGGCACGCCTCACCTATCATATTATGATGGTGAATGTCATTGGGGCATCTGTGTTTCTGCTTTATCTGATCCTCTCTCACCAGTTTCAATTCAAGTATATTTATGAGAATACCAGTACTGATCTTCCTGTAGGATTTCTGATCAGCACATTCTGGGCAGGGCAGGAGGGAAGTTTTCTCTTCTGGTCACTCCTGACGGCATTCGCAGGTTTGTTTGTAATGGGCTTCCTCAGGAAGAAACCTGAGATGGAAGGCTCGGTAATGGCTGTTATCGCCGCCGTAGTGTTTTTCATGGTCGTGTTGCTGCTTCCGGGTTTGAAGAGTCCATTCGCTACTCTGAGTGAAGAGGCATATCACATTTCAGCCAGTCATGTGAATCTTAATACAATCCTCACAGTCGACCCCCAGACCGGAGAGGAGAAACTACGGTTTAATATCCTGAATGACTTTGTTCGGGAATCAAATGATGGCACAACTTTTCTGTTGATTGATGAACAGCTGGAGTCTCTGCTGGAAGCAGCCAATACACCCTTGCGTGCAATCATCGCCGAAGGACGTGGTTTGAATCCTTTACTCCAAAACTTTTGGATGCAGATACATCCCCCAATTCTTTTCCTTGGTTTCGCTATGTGCGTTGTTCCTTTTGCATTTGCAATGGCGGGACTCATGAGGAGAGAATATGCCACCTGGGTTGGGTACTCCTTCCCCTGGACGCTCTCCGCGATGGGAGTTCTTGGTATGGGTATCATGCTCGGCGGCTACTGGGCATATGGGGTGTTAGGATGGGGCGGCTACTGGGCATGGGACCCTGTAGAAAATGCCAGTCTTGTTCCATGGTTAACTGGCAGTGCGCTCGTTCATACGATGATCGTACAGCGCCGTTCGCAGAAAAAGGCAAAAGGTGCAGGGCGCTATGGGAAGGCAAACCTGATCCTTGCTATTCTTACCTTTGTGCTGGTAATCTATAGTACGTTCCTCACCAGATCTGGTATCCTTGCCGATGCTTCAGTGCATTCTTTCGGTGATCCAGGTCAGATGGTATATGTTGTTTTGCTTGCGTTTCTCAGTGTCTTTTTCTTCAGCGGCCTGTTTCTGATTGTCCGCCGTTGGAATGAAATCGATACAAGTTATGAAGAGAAAGAGGAAAGTGTTACCTCCAGGGAACTCACTCTCTTTACCTCTGCAGTTGCATTGTGTGCCAGTGCGCTTATCGTTTTTACAGGAACATCTCTTCCAATTTTTGGTCCACAGGTTGAAACATCTTTTTATGATGAGATGCACCTTCCACTTGCCATTCTCATTGGTCTTTTGAATGGTGTCAGTTTCCTCTTTAAATGGCGCACCACGAATATGAATGAGATGTACAAGCAATTGGCAATCTCAGGAGGGTTAGCCGTTGTTGCTACTGTTATAACAGCTGTTGTTGGCGGTATGCAGGAGATCATGATCATCCTCTTCGTACTGGCAGGCTTCTTTACGATCATTGTTAACGTCCAGTTTGCGTTTGAAGTGGTAAAAGGCAACTGGTTGAGACTTGGTGCCTACATTGGTCATATTGGGATTGGCTTTTTCTTCCTTGGTGTGGCAGCCTCCTCAGTCTATTCGACCACCACACCTGTTGAACTTCCCCTAAATCAACCTGTTCAGGCATTGGGGAAGACCATTACTTTTACTGGTGTTGAGCCTTTCTATAACAATACCCGATACAGATTTAATGTGTCTGTTGATGATGGATCAGGTGTTGCTGTTGCGCAGCCCGTTATGTTCTTCAGTGAATTCAATAAGAGTACTATGCGGGAACCTGCTATTGTTGAAGGATTTGTGAAAGACTATTACATTTCACCGCTCGGTTATGATGAAAAGGCTTCTGGTACCGAAGTGAAGTCGTATCAGCATGTTCTTGCACAGGGTGCAAAGATTGAGGTCGAGGGTGTTACACTTGAGATGACAGAATATCTTCCACCCGATATGGCTGCAATGCAGGAAGGAAGACCCTTTGTCACAGGAGGAAAGTTTGTTGTCAGTAAGGATGGGAAAAAGCAGGAAGTGCTTCTTACTACTGAAAAAGATCCCGCAAATCCGGATGCTTACAAAACCCATATCCTCACAGATTTAGGTGTAAAACTTCGTTTTGTGCAGGTAAGTGCAGCTACCAAAGAAGTTGTATTGTTGCTCGCACCAGTTGTTGCCGATTTTGATACCCAACAGGCAAAATCGGGTATTCTTTCCATAGATTTCAGCATCAAGCCATTCGTCAGTCTTGTCTGGATTGGTGTACTTTTAGTCTTTATTGGTTTTGGTGTCGCAGCAGTAAGGCGGACAGTAGAACTGAGGGAAGAGAGTAAGTCAGTTTGATATTCCGGAAGATGCTGCCCTGGATCGCAGGGCAGCATCAGCCCGGTAAATATTTTGTGGGCTATTCTATAATTGCGGCTTCTTCAATAAGTACAGGATACTGATAGCCGGCACCTAAATCTCTGTTCAGGAAAACCTTTCCTTCAATCACAATTAATTTACCCATCTCTGATTTATCATTTGTCACAACAGTAAGGTCATATCCTGTTTCTGTTCCAGTGCCATCCTGCAAATGTAACCAGTTTGCGTTCATAATATCAGGTGTGAATTTAGTTACGATACCCCGTATCTTAACGGTTTTACCTTCGTATTGCTTCGGATTTTTGAATAACTCCTCAATCGTAATCCCGCCGTTGTACTTTTCAACCTTTATCTGTTGCCTCTCAATACCCTGTACCTTTGGGTGATCGAAACCCCCAGGCATCGGGCTATCGCCAGTATTGCCGTGTCCGGCGATCATTGCGGGATGAGTGGTTGACACATCCTGAACCATATAGAGCACATCAAAAGTCCGGTTGGTTGCTGAGCTCTTAAAATCTTTCATCTCGAGGGGATTAGTATAGTAGAGAGAATCACCAGGCTTTAGTGGCATTTGTGCAACTGCAACCCACATCTCCTTATCACCTTCTTTTACGCGGGCATATGTGTAGCTTGAAGCATCAAAGGTTTCAAGCACACTGACACCATGATATCCTTCAGGCAGTGGTACTTTATCACCATCACCACAGGCACTGAACAGTATTGAGAAAACAACAAATAACAGTAATAACGAATATTTTTTCATTCGCACTCCAGAGCTTAAGATTATTGGAAAATATGATGGTACAATACAGTAAAAATGCAGGTTTGAACGGTGAGAATCAATTAACTTTTTATACCCTAAATAATAGTGTCGCAAAAAACAACAACGATGTCCCCTCGTAGTCTGGTGATAAAAAAAATCGACTTGACCTGACTATCTGAGGTTATGATCATACCCACCGCGAAGGCGGTCGAGCACTCTGCCTTCTTCAGTATAGAACACCTTGAACATCTCAAGGGCATCCTGCGCTGTTTTTGCCTTGGCAACTTTCATCTTTAGAGCATTTCGTAATTCAATCAGTTCGTTTATAGTTAAAATTACATCGTTGTATTTTCTAACCAGTTGTTTGTTTTCTTCGTTAACCATTTTAATTTGGTGTACGATTGATTCTTCGCTCATGATTGCCTCCAGATTCGAAGCTTTATGATTAAAAGAGTTTTACATCCTAGCCTATTATCGGAAATAGCGTACAAAAAGTTAAGGAATCCAATCGATTATTAACATTTTTATGATTGAAAGCACAATTATCAATGAGTCTAAACTGCGATCACTTCATCGTATTTACAGTAAATCTGATGAATGAGTAACTGATGGATGACCAGTCATGGTGCTCAGAGGTAAAATATTCCAAACAATAGAACTGCCCTAAGTGTTGTTCTCTCTTATTAGGTATAGCTATGAAAGGGTGTTAGAGGTACGCTCTAGGGATTTTTATTAAATAATGCAGAAGACTTTACAATGGTCAAAAAAGGGTAAAAAAAAGCCGCCCACGTGGGCGGCTTACTCAACAACAACAAGGGGTCATTCAGAAAAATTATTTGGCAAGAATCATCTTCCGGGTCTGGGTGAAGTTCTTACCCTTCAGGGTATAGAAGTAAACACCTGATGATAAACCTTCGCCGCTGAACTGAATTGAGTGCTGACCTGGACGAACAGTTCCGTCGATCAGGGTCTTCACTTCTTTTCCGGTAACATCATACACTTTAAGGGTGATGTTGCCAAGTTCAGGTACGGTGTAATAGATTACCGTAGTTGGGTTAAACGGATTTGGATAGTTCTGTTCAAGATAGTAATCACTGATAGTTCCACCAATTTCGTTTACTGAGGTAAGCAGGGTATCCATACCGATCTTTGCCATCTGAGCTTTTGTCAGTGGTGAGCAATAGAACATCTGGTGCATATCCCAGGTGTTTTTACCAATTGGTGACCAGTTCTTTGAAGGAAGAACAGTATCCGCAGTATTTCCATTGTAAGTCAGGAAGTCCATTTTGAAAGTGGACTTGTAATCCGCAGGCATAGGTACGATACCTTTCTTTACGATAAGGTTGCTGTCTGCAGCATTGAACTTCACAAAGTTGATCACATGTGAGGTGTTGTATTCATCAATCGCAGAAATCTGACCACCGAAGTTTTTATGGCAATCTGCGCAGCCTCTTGCACCTGTCTTCACGGTAGTGTGAGGAGTATAAGGACCGAAGGCAACAAAAGCCTTGCCTTGATAAGTGAGTGACTGGAAGGAAGCAATTCCAACTTTGTTGTCTTTCTGGCGGTTTACAAGAATCACGAAATCACGAATCTGTGCACGAGCGCGTTTTTTGTAAGAATTTACCTGGCTTTCAAAGTGACAGTTATAACAGGAGATCACTGACTTAGAGTGGCACGAGGTACAATGAAGTTTTCCATTGTGGGGGTCTTTTCCAGCGTGTGATGCAGGTAAAGTTGTATGGCATCCGGAAGAAGCGCAATCAACAGACTGTCCGCTATTAATGCTGTACTCAAACATATTGTTATATGTTGTGCCGTTACCGTGCATGTCCTGGGTAGTATGGCAATCCCAGCACTTTTTACCGGCAGTGCGGTGCACATCGGTATAGCCTAAACTGACTTCAGCACCTTGTCTGCTGTGGCAGCTGTAGCACTGTGATTCTTTCAGTGAATCGGGATTAAAGAAGGAATTTGAAGGATGGCAATCCACGCAGCCTGGCTGGTAGTTTGATCCGTTCAATACTCCGTCTGCATTCTTTGCACCATGGCACTGAGTACAACCCATATTTGGGTGGGTCATAGGTACGTTGGTTAATACTTCGAAACCGCCGTTTGAAGCGGCATACCACCAGGGCTTACCTGCACGTGTTGCATGCAAACTGGTAGAGAAGTGCTGTGGTTGCCCAAATGTGTACACTGCTGAGAGACACATAAAAGCAAGCGTAAGTAGTAACTTATGTTTGCGCATAAAGGTTTACTCCTTGGTTAGATAAAGTGGTTTGAATAGTTGCGTAATATTCATTGATTGCGGTAACAGCTTTCCGTGATAGTTCACCATATTTCCTGCTCCCATCTAATTCGGTGAAGATTTTCGCTGAGCGTTCCGGGCTGCAATACAACCACAGGATCCCCAGCATCATCTTCAGTTCCTCCATATCAGGTGTCGGGCTGCTGGCGTAGTTCTTATGAATCTCACTAATCAGTTCAAGACAAGGGCAATCTTCTGCAATAATGTTAGTCCCGGCAATTACTCCAATATCATCATCCAGAAAACTTGAGAAAGTCTGAACGGCTTTTTCAGTCAGTCCTGAGTCAATATAGCAGATAATCAGCTTTTTCCTGATCGCTTTCGACCCCTGTTCAGCTGACAGTGCAGCTTCCAGATGAGGAATTGCGTCCCGGAATTTACGGGCTAAGAAATACTGATTGCCTAACATCTCTTGCATAACACTCTTTGTTTATCAAAAATCATACCGCCGGAAACGCCATAAAAAAGCGTGTTTTTAAGTAAAAAATTGAAAAGAATTGTTTCAGGTGAAACACATTTCGAAAGAATGGGAAAAACTCTTTTATTTATAAGAAGTTAGGGGTGAAACAAAATGTTCCAAATGAAACACATCTTGTGGAAACTGAAACATTATTTGAGTACAGTGTGAATCTTCGATAGGGTGATTGGAGTGATCTGCCAGTAAGCCGGTATCAGGGAGTTAACAAAATCATTATATGCCGGCGCGCTTCATCATCCGCCACAAGGTAGTTCTGCCAATGCCAAGTTCTTTTGCAGCTAATGATTTATTCCAGTGATGTTTTTCCAATGCAGCAAGCAGCGTTTTGTTCGCAGGATCTGATGCCTGAGTACTTTGAATAGTAACCTTTCGGACTGATAAACTCTCAGCTTTTCTGAACTCTCTGATATGAGGTGGTAGTTTTTGCGGTTGGATCATCGTTGCGTCACCACTGCGGACAAACAGGTATTCGATAACATTTTCCAGCTCTCTCACATTGCCAAACCAGTCATACTTTAGCATTGCATCGATAGTTTCATCAGCAAAATCTTTTTCTTCCCTATGGTAGATCAGGGAAAACTTCTTCATGAAATAATGCATCAGTCTGGGGATGTCTTCTTTTCTTTCTCTGAGTGGTGGTACTTCAATCGGGATCACATTGAGACGGTAATACAGGTCTTCTCTGAATTTTCCCTGTGCAATGGCAAGCTGAAGATCAATGTTTGTTGCGGCAATAACCCTCACATCCACCTTCCTGGTCTTTGATTCACCTACTCGCTCAAAAGTACCTTCCTGCAATACTCTGAGTAACTGAATCTGCATTTGCAACGGCATTTCGGCCACCTCATCAAGGAATATTGTGCCACCGTCAGCCATCTCGAATCTTCCAGTGCGTTCTTTGATGGCATCGGTGAAAGCTCCTTTCACGTGTCCGAACAATTCACTTGCCAGCAACCCTTCAGGGAAGACGGAGCAATTGACCTTGATGAATGGTTTGCCCGCCCGGTTGCTGTTCATCTGAATAGCGTTTGCAATCATTTCCTTACCGGTGCCTGATTCACCCCGGATGAACACAGTTGCATCAGTGGCGGCAATCTCCCTGATCAGGGAAAACAACTCCTGCATCGATTTGCTTTTTCCAATGATACCACAGAACTGCGTTTCTGAATCCAAATCCTTTTTGAGATACTCATTGAAGGCGATATCCCTGAATGTCACAATTCCTCCGACTGCAACATTATTTCCATCCCGTAAGAGGGATGAATTAATTACGACGGGTACTTTGTCGCCGTCGCGGTTGCTCATGGATGACTCAAAACTATAAAGGTTTTTACCTGATGTCAAAACCAGAGTGATGGGACACTCATCAAAGCACTTGTGGGTCTTGAAAATGTTCTTGCAAAATTTACCGATTACATCTTCACGCCTATAGCCGGTTATCCGTTCGGCAGCACGGTTAAAGAAGCTGATACGGAATGATTTGTCAACGGTGAAAACGCCTTCACCGATGGAATCAAGAATATGATCGCGGATATCTTTTTGCTGTGTCATAATATGATAAATTATCTGTCTCGTAAAATAGTCAGGGTAATCAGATTTATAAAGCCTGTATCAAACCTTTTTTCTATTTTTCCGCAATGATAATGAAAGATTATGCAATACCAAAGCTGGATGCGTCAATGAAAAAACTCTTCCTTTTTCTGCTGTTATTCACCCTACCGATACTTTCGCAGGATATCAATCATCCCTCAGTCATTGCGTCAGGTATTTCGTCAAATGTGTCATACGATATCCTGGGCAGGATGTGTGACGAAGCCGGTCACCGCCTTATGGGTTCACTTGGCAACATCCGCTCAATGCATATTATGCGGGAAGAACTGGCAAAATTAGGGATCGCCATCACACTTGAAAACTTTACAGTCCCTGGCTGGAAGCGGGGGAATGATCACGTTATGGTAAAAGTCCCGTTTGAAAGAAAACTCCGTATCGCTGCTCTCGGTTATGTCGGATCGGCTCCTCTGTTTACCGCCCCGATTGTATTTATGTATCACGGTACTACGGACAGATATCAGACCACCAATGCCAGGGATAAAATCGTACTCGTCACTCAGGATAATCCCGGAGGGAAAGAGACACTGCTTCGCTATGAAGCAATTGATATTGCACGCGAAAATGGTGCCAAAGCAATCCTTTTTATAAACGATAAACCAGGTGGTCAGCTTCTGTGTGGAACTGGTAACTTTCATGGCACTCCAACTGGAATCCCTGCCTTTTCTATTACCTTCGAAGAAGGGGAGTGGTTAAAGCGTCTTCTTCTTAAAGGGAAAGAAGTAGTTGCAGAAGTTGAGACGCTCTCTGATTGCATGCCAGTTGAAACATTCAATATTGTTGCCACGTTCCCAGGAAAGAAAAAAGATAAAGTAGTGATTGGTGCCCATTTTGATTCCTGGGATCTGGGTCAGGGGGGCGTCGATAATGGTGTAGGTACTGCACTTCTGATTGAAATTGCACGCATCCTTAAACAGGAAGCTCAAACGCATGAGAACACTATCGAACTTGTCTGGTTCAATGGGGAAGAACTTGGATTATGGGGTGCAAAGAAGTATGTCGAAATGCATGCAGAGGATACCATCCTTGCAATGATTAATATGGATATGACGGGCACCCCAACCGGGTTTAATACAATGGGTTTCGAGGACCTCATGCCTGCCTGTAAAGTAGTGTTGGGGCAATACCAGGGAATGAATCTGAAATCAGGAATTTCGAATAACCCCTGGACGAATTCAGATCACATCCCATTTATGTTTGCAGGTATCCCTTCCATGGTTTTGCAGGCACACCTGGATGAACCCATGTATAAGTATTACCATGATTTCGGAGATACCTTTGACAAGGTGAATAAGAAGTATCTTTCAGAAGCTGCAACCCTGCTTTCATCCCTGGCACTCGAACTTGCCTCTGGCAAGCACGAAATCAAAAACCGTTCGAGGGAAGAAATGATTACATTCTTCAAAAAGCACAATCTGGAAGACAGATTAAAACGCCAGAAGGAGTATCCTTACTAGAATCCGGGTAGATAAGGATATGTGATGATTATGCTGATTTCAGAAGCATCTTAAACCAGGCGGCAGTGGCTGCATCTGATTCCTGTTGCAGCAATAGTAAAAACTCATCAGTGGTTCTTATTCGCTGATCAATCATCATCCTGCACAATGCAAGAAACTTTGATTCGCCAATCCGTTCACTGAGGTAGTGAAGAAGTAAAACACCCTTTGACTGCATCAGTACCATATTACGGTCATACTGATACTGAGAAATCTCCTCCGGTACGTCAAAATCCCACATTGGTTGTAGGGTTGCGCTCTGAAGCTTCTTTGATGCAATCTCCTGATAAAATGCAGGTAACTGCTGACGCTTTAGTGCAATGATTCGCAGATACTCAACAAAACTCACGTTCAGCCACTCGTTCCACGTTGAGGAAGATGCAGCATTAAAATAGAGTCTGCCGATCTGATCTGATATAGTCCTGGAAATTTCTGTATCCCTGCTGCCGCGTTGGGTATGGATAAGGAAGACCCGATCACTCGAAAACCGTAAATCCGGTCTCTGGGACGTAACCAATGCGAGTATCTGATGGGGAAGCTCCTTCTGCAGCATTTCACTGTACACCGACATCACACTCAGACACAATCCACCTGCCCGATGTAATACTTCCTGGTTATCATGAGACCCGATCACAGTCAGCTTTCGGTTATGATCACTGACAGTATCTGTGGTATGTCGCTTACTGAGAAGCAGGGCAATCTCCTCACCCGGAGTGACACTTTCGCACAGATAATAATCCCCAACATCTTTTGTTTTACCAGGATGAAATACGGTAAATGGTTCGCTCCCTTTATGGACGCGAATCTCATACGTAAAGTCATTATAGGAAGAATTAATCGGGAACCAACCGGAGCTCCTGTTCAGTAAAAATCTGTCGCGGGTACTACTGGTTATAAAAAGTGAATCCGGCGCTGAGATTACACCATCGTACGCGATCATAAAACGGAGCATGTCCCCTTTTTGCCGGTTTCCTTTGAAGCCCATATATAAACTACCTGAGTGCACTGCAAGGGGAGTGTTTCCCGGAGTTGAGCGATCAAATCTGTATCCTTCCAAATCTCTGCTCACCAGCTTTTTTATCTGCATGCCTTTATTCAGGTAAAATACACCTCTGTCCATCCCGTCTTCTGGTACATGAAGGTCTACAATAACAGCAACGCGAACGGAACGACTTTGGAAGTCCGGGTACAGGTCAATGGAATAATGTGTATGAGGCAGATAAACAAGGGGAGTCTCCTGCGGAGTTTTATCACAGGAAACAAAAAACATGGTAGTGAATAATACCCAGAAAGCGGTAACAGCAGTTTTCAGCAGCACTAATTTCATTAACTCAAGTTACTAAAAGTCTTTGAAATTAAAAATGTTGCCTGCTACGATAAGTTAAAAAAGAGGGGAGTGTTCACTCCCCTAATGGAATTAATTCCCGGATTTTTCCTTGATACTACAGGTGTTTATCCCCAGCAGAGTGTACAGTCCGCAGAAACCCATCGCTGCACTTGCCAGTGGAAGTATGCTCAGCGCACTAATCCACCAGGTCTCAGTCATGATACCGGCAATAATCAGAATAGCACCTACAACTACTCTCACAGCTTTGTCTGCTGTGCCAAGATTCTTTTTCATACTTCGTAATCCTTCTTTTTTCTGAATAACACCTGATGAGATGAAATAATTCACCATACGATTCAGTCCTCTTTTTTGCACGACTGAAACTCCGCACTTGAGACGCACACCACATTTCTGGAAGTTGCGGGCTAAAAACAGGAGATAATCGAATGCCAGCATCAACCAAAGAGATTCATGAAATGCACGCCGAAGCAATCCCTCATTTCAGGGAGCGGCTTACCACTGCATCCAGAAATGAGCGCTATAAGAAAGGGGAACACTGGACTACCGAAGAAGCAGAAATCCTCTCTTCCCAAAACCGCCAACCGTATGCAATCCCTTTACTATCC
>JAEXTR010000367.1 GCA_023406915.1 Bacteroidota bacterium | reverse complement strand
GATTCACGGTCATAGACAAGGATGCGGAGTTTATCAGCCTCAAAGCCTTTTCTTTCCATGGAAAGGTAGGCAATGTACTTTCCGTCAGGAGAAAATGCCGGGTGATTGTCGTTCCCTTCGCTGATAGAAATCTTGCTATAGGGAGGTGTTTCACCCTTTTTGATTTCACTTGTGTTAATCAGCCAGATATCATTATCGGTGCTGGTAGCCAGCATTTTATTTGTGTTCATGGTAAAGGCGATCAGTTTGCCATCATGACTGAAGGAATAATCGCTGCTGCTTCCCAGGGCGATAGGGGGAACATCGTATTTGCTGAAAAGATTGAGGTCGGTGTATTCCTTACTCTGGAAGTCATACATAAAGAGGTGGCTTCTCTTATCTCCGCGCCAGTCATTCCAATGGCGGTACATAAGTTCGGTGAAGATGCTTGCCTTTGATTTTGCTTCCTCTCTCTTTTTATCCTGAAACTTCTGGCATTCCATATCGTCGCATTCTGGGTAGATTGAGGAAACGAAGAGAATCTTGCTGCCATCCTGTGACCACACAAAAGGACCACTGACACCTGAGTAAAGATCAGTAACCTTTTCCTGATTTGTGCCATCAGCATTCATAACCCACAACTGATTTTCGAAAGCATAGGCTATTTTCTTGCCATCGGGAGAAAAAACGGGCTCAGATTCGCTTTTTTCTGTTCTGGGTAGTGGTGTTACTATACCTGAAGGGATGTCAAGCAGAAACATATCAGAGTTACCACGGTTCATCTCAAGGCTATAGAGTGATACAGTGAAAACAATTTTGGAACCGTCGGGTGACAGATTGGTTGTACCTACCCGTTCCATTCCCCAAAGATGGTTGATGTTTAATTTTTCATTCTTTTGTGGGAATAGTGTTACAGAAAAAAGTAAAAGGATAAGAAAGAGTTTTTTCATAACTGCCTCAGCGGATTGCTTATCTAAGGAAACAATATTTGGATTCTTGATTACGAAAGATACAAAAAGGAATTACACAGCAACAGTATAAAGCGCCGGGTGTGTCAGAAAATCGAGGAGAATAGATCAAAAAGGGTTGAGGGAGTAATTAGTTTGATTTTCGGCATTGTACTGATTTGCTTACCATTACCAGAGGGAATAACAATATGTGTGAATCCAAGCTTTTCAGCTTCCTGCACCCGCTTCTGGATATGACTCACACTTCTGATTTCTCCGCCGAGACCTACTTCTCCGGCAATGACCAATCCCGGTTTCAATGGTTTGTCAAGGAGTCCCGAAACGATCGCGCTGCACACAGCAAGATCAACAGCAGGTTCATCGAGCCGTACACCGCCAGTAACATTCAGAAACACATCATGAGTTGATACGCGGTGACCTGCGCGTTTTTCGATTACAGCCAGCAGCATTGCGAGCCTTTTATGGTCAAATCCGGTAGCGACTCTTTGAGGGTAGCCAAAAGGTGTAGGGCTAACAAGTGCTTGAACCTCAACCAACAGCGCCCGGGTACCTTCCAGTACCGGTACGATTGCAGTGCCTGAAATTTCCCGGTCACGTTCATTCAGAAACAACCTGCTCGGGTTAGTGATTTCAGCCAGACCATCTTCACGCATCTCAAAGATGCCAATTTCATTGGTGCTACCGTAACGATTTTTCAGTGCGCGCACGATACGATAGGAGTGGTGGGTGTCCCCCTCGAACTGAAGGACGGTGTCCACCATGTGTTCAAGGGTTTTGGGACCCGCGATACTGCCGTCTTTTGTGACGTGACCAATCAGCACCACCGGGTAGTGGTTTTGCTTTGCGCTATCAATAATTGCAGAGGCAGATTCCCTTACCTGTGTCACAGTTCCGGGTGAGTTATCCAGTGCCTCCACTTCCATGGTCTGTATAGAATCAATGATAACCAGGTCAGGTTTTTCCGCAGAAATATGATACAATATCTGCTCAACCGATGTCTCGGTGATGAGGTGAGTCGAGTCTGATGCGGCATGGATACGGGCAGCGCGTTGAGCAATCTGACTGGCGGATTCTTCGCCTGAAATATAGAGTACCTTACCCTGAAAGCCAGCGGCAGCCTGCAGAATCAGAGTAGATTTGCCGATACCAGGTTCACCGGCAAGCAAAACCACCGATCCGGGGATAAAACCACCACCGAGAGTTCTGTCGAACTCATGAATTCCAGTCATAATACGATCCGTATCGGCTATATTAACGGATTTTATTGGAACAGGCGCGCGTTTTGCTGAGACCTGAGCAGTGGATGCACCTTTCTTGCCGGTCTCGAGAATTTCCTCCCTGAGGGAGTTCCACTGATCACAGGATGGGCACTTCCCAATCCATTTGGGTGATTCATAGCCACACTGAGTGCAGATAAACTGTGTGCGCTGCTTTTTACCCATCAGAGGTTACCTGGTTGCATTGGCTTTGTCCGGCGTCCCCGAACCTTTTTAATCTGATCCAGTAAAGCGGGGAGAACAACCCCCGATGGTGCACGGAACGTGTATGCAGCATCCGAAGAAAGGGGTGAATCCTCCAGGTTTATCTCGATGACAGGGACCTTCTTTCTCAGGGCTTCAAATGCGATCCCGGCTGCCGGATACACAATGGCAGAGGTGCCAACCACGAGGAGTACATCAGCCTTCAGAGCGGCATCAAAACTTGATTCCAGGATTTCATCATTCAGACGCTCACCGAACCAGACAACATCTGGTCTGATCATGCCGCCGCAGTGTTCACAGGCGGGTACAGTTTCCACGCCTTCAAAATCATCATTTGCATACTCGCCGCAGTTGATACAGTAATTCCTTGTGATGTTACCGTGCAGTTCTCTGATATAGGTGCTCCCTGCCCTTCGGTGAAGGCCGTCAATATTCTGGGTAATGACAATTACTGACGAGTAATAATCCTCGAATTCCTTAATTGCGTGGTGACCGGGGTTTGGCTTCGTGTTGTGAATGATATCCCTGCGGTACTGATACCATTTCCAGACCAGAGTTGGGTTCTTCATAAAGCCATTAAAACTGGCAAGTTCCTCCGGATTCATGTCATTCCAAATACCACCGGTTCCTCTGAAGGTGGGAATTCCGCTTTCAGCAGAGATGCCTGCTCCGGTGAAAAAAACGATGCGTTCTGCATGCTTAAAAATCTGTAAGAGTTCCGGGTCGGTTACCCTGGAAATATCAAATTCAGTGTCCATTGATGAACCGGTATAAAGTGAATAAACAGGAGTATCTCATATAAGTCCGGAGTGTGTAATCCGTTCTTTAATATGATCTGCGTGAAACGGTTTAGAGATAATCATCTCAACACCTTCTGAGAGGTACATCGCCTCTGTCTCTGCATTATATTCATCAAGATAGACGCAGGAGAAGGGAATAATTTGTCGCCCAGCCTGTTCAATAAATCTGAATGCGTCCATGAGTGGTAGCTGGTGGCGCAAGATGATGAAGTTCGGTGAATAGTTTGTCAGCATCTCAAGCGCATCAAATCCGTTATCCGTCTGATACGTGTCGAGAGCAGGATTTATCTGGCGCAATAATGAAAGGAAGAATTCGCGGTCATCATCATTATCACTTATAATCAGGGCAGCTTCATTGTGAATTGGCAGGGTAAAGTGAAATTCGCTTCCTTTTCCTTCCTCAGTATAAAACCAGATCTCACCATGATGCTTCTGAATAATCTCTTTAACAAGCGTCAGTCCAAAACCACTGCCGCGTTCTCCTTTGGTACCTTCCTTGGAAATAATTTTTTCCACGGTAAAAATCTTGTCCCGATCACCAGGGGAGATACCCGTACCATAATCCCGTACGACGATTTCAGCCTGCCGCTCATTATAGCGGTCTGCAAGAATTTCAATAGAGCTGTTTTCAAATGAAAACTTTAGTGCATTACCAAGAAGATTCACAATCACCTGGCTCAGGAGCCTTTCATCTGCTTTGACAAAGAGATTTTCGGCAACAGTAACGGAAATCTCGATATTCTTTCTGATGGCGTTCCCGGTCAGTGCAGAAACAGCATTATAGATTACATCCTGCACACGTATACGTGATGCTTCAAGCCGGATGGTACCCATACGGAGCCGAGACCAGTCAAGCAGGTAGTTCACAAACTGCAGCTGATTCTCTGAAGCCTCATGAATATATTTCAGGTATTCAAGCTTCTCTGATTCAGTCAGTGAATTCTCATTGAGCAAGATTTCAGAAAACCCAAGTATGCTGGTAAAAGGTGAACGGAGGTCATGTGACAGGATATTTATAAACCTATCTTTGGAATTACTTTGCGCAATCAGTTCATCTATTTGCTGCTGGAGTGAGTCAGCCAGGTGCTTTTCCTTCGTAATATCAGAAACGAAGCCAAAATACCCGATCAGAGACTTATCAAGGTGATACTTTGAGACAACGGTTTCCCTCAGCCATTTTACTGACCCATCCTTAGCCGCTATCCGGTATTCATTGATGATACAATCCTGCCGGCTGTTGTTTGCAAAATCCGTCCAGTTTTTCATTATTCTGGCGCGGTCATCATCCTGAACAATATGAAACATTTTATGAGGCATTTTACATAGTTCATCCGATGAATAGCCGGTGATTTCCTTAGCCCTGGAGGAGTAAAATTCAATCTTATTGGCCGGGTCAACGGTTTGTACCCAAAAAAAGTTTGCACCTGCAAAATGCTCTGAGAAGAGATCAATAG
>JAEXTR010000029.1 GCA_023406915.1 Bacteroidota bacterium | reverse complement strand
GCACAAGGGTAACCGAGAGGAAGCGGAGTGCGGCGATGCGCTCACCGACGGTTGTGTCCTCAGATTGATCGCAGATTATTCTTTCACCAGTATTGATGACGAAAGAGATGGACTGAGCCAGCATCTCATCGAATGATTCCTGTGTGAAGTTTGCGGTATGTTGGGTATCGGGTATCAAGTGATCCAGGTTGTAAAAAATGTGCGGTGGAAAGATGGGAAAATGAAGAAGGGGAAGAAAGTCCGGAGGTGCGGACGTTCGAAATAATGGACACAATCAATGGACAATGGATAATTCCCGCGGTGCGGGACAGGTGATTCCGCCGTCGGTGGAGGCATAGAGCAAAAGTTGTATAACTCTGTGAAAGGTACGATCCTCCTTCGGCGGACAGGCACCACTCCGGGGTCGAAATCCTCTCTTTCGATTTTTTCTATAAAACTTTGATCCCGATGGGATCAGTACCTGACTCATTGTCTGCTAATTTCTTATGCTCTACTGACATAAACGATTATTATTAAGTGAACAATGACTGCTTGCGACCGAAAATTTATGGTAGTTCAACAGCGCCAAATGAGAAGGTGGTAGCATTTATTGATATAGCGAAAGAATAGACATAGATAGATATGCGACCCCTTCAGGGTCGGGTATCCTAACTTATCGATTTTTTCTATAAATATGGTACCCTTTCAGGGTATGCCTGATATAGTTCTATGTAAATGACCAAGACACAGTGAATTCTTGTGAGTTTTAATCACTTAATCTGGATGTTTTTATTTCCATATAAAACTATTGAAATTTGCCACCGAAATTTCAGGTGAACCGTTAATTGAACGCACCATAAGTGATTACAATTTGAGTTTCTGCTTAGGGAAAATATCCGTATTTTTGAGGAATGATTTCAGTCACATTCCATATTACCCCTCCAATGTAGCGTAGCCAGGACTCCGCTCCCATTTTTATTGTCAGGAATGACGCAACCCTTATTTTTTATAACCATTGAGGATCGATGAACTTCTCTGTAAATCCGCAGAACAGAAAAACCTTTGCCATTATCAGTCACCCGGATGCCGGAAAAACAACTTTAACTGAAAAACTGCTATTGTATGGCGGTGCCATTCAGGTGGCAGGGGCGGTAAAATCAAACAAGATTAAGAAGACGGCTACCTCTGACTTTTTGGAAATTGAGAAACAACGCGGTATCTCGGTTACCACATCTGTGATGAGCTTCCATTATCAGGGGTTGCAGATCAATCTGCTGGATACCCCTGGTCACAAAGACTTTGCTGAAGACACCTACAGGACGCTTACTGCTGTGGACAGTGTTATCCTTGTGATTGACTGTGTGAAGGGGGTTGAAGAGCAGACGGAAAAGCTGATGCATGTGTGCAGAATGCGGAATACCCCGGTGATTGTGTTTATCAATAAGCTTGAGGGTGAGGGAAGAAATCCGATTGAACTTCTTGATGAGATTGAAGCAAAGCTTGATCTCCGTGTCAGACCCCTCAGCTGGCCTGTTGGTATGGGGTACGGGTTCAGGGGTGTTTTTAACATCTATGACAACACTTTCAATCACTTCCGCGGAAGTAAGCAGGTGGTTGAAGAGGATGCGGAGACCTTTGCGGGTCCGCATGATGCACGGCTCCTGGATCTGCTGGGTGAAGAGGCAGTACGACTGCATGATGATCTGCAGTTGATAGAGGGCGTTTATGGTGAGTTTGATGTAAACGAATACCTTGCCGGGGAACTGGCACCTGTCTTTTTCGGAAGTGCGCTGAATAATTTTGGTGTGCGGGAGCTGCTGAATACTTTTATCACCATTGCCCCCAATCCGCAAGGGAGAGAAACAACGAAGGGAGTGGTTGATCCCCGCTCTGAATCCTTTTCGGGATTCGTGTTCAAGATTCATGCGAATCTGGATGCACGGCACAGGGACCGTATTGCGTTTCTTCGTGTCTGTTCCGGTAAGTTTGAGCGGAACAAGTTTTATTATCATGTACGGCTGAACAGAAACATCAAGTTTGCAAATCCGGCATCGTTCATGGCACAGGAAAAGAGCCTGATTGAGGAGGCGTACCCGGGTGATGTTATTGGATTGTATGATTCGGGGACATTCAAGATTGGTGATACCCTCACTGAAGGGGATAACTTTATGTATAAGGGGATTCCTACCTTCTCACCCGAGATTTTCAAGGAACTGGTGCTGAACGATCCGTTCAAATCGAAGCAACTGGAAAAAGGGATTCTTCATTTAACGGATGAGGGACTTGCACAGGTGTTTTTGCATACGATTGGTAACAGGAAGGTTGTGGGGACGGTCGGTGAGCTTCAGTTTGATGTTATTCAGTACCGATTACAGCATGAATATGGGGCGGATTGCCGGTTCCAGCATCTGAATTTTTACAAGGCGTTCTGGGTGGAGTATTCGGATAATAAGGATATTGAGGAGATGATGAGGCTAAGAGCCAAGAATCTGTTTTATGATAAGAACAAGAATCTTGTTTTTATTGCGGATTCGCCGTATCAGTTGCAGATGGCACAGGAAAATAATCCGAAAGCGAAGTTTTTGCATAGTATTGAGCATAATACGGAGACAGTACAGATAGAGAATGTTTTAAGGTAATGGATTCCGCCACAGGCGGAGGACAATGAACAATGAACAATGAAGAAGAATATCATTAAGGAGAATAGCTTTTTATTTGCTATCAGAGTTGTGAGGCTGTATCAGTATCTGTGTGACGCAAAAAGGAATATGTGGTATCGAAACAACTTTTGAGATCAGGCACTGCGATTGGGGCACTTGTGAGGGAAGCAGAACACGCATAGTCGAAAGCAGATTTTGTTCATAAAATGTCCATTGCACTGAAGGAAGCAAATGAAACTGAATATTGGATTGATCTTTTAGGGGCTACAGATTATCTGAAGGAAGAAGAATTTCAGTCTGTTAAAAATGATACTCATGAGCTATTAAACTACTTACTGCAATACTTATCTCTGCAAAAGGAACCGGCTGAGGATAATCATAGATCTGACTTTTCTGTATTCGTACATAATTAATTCATGAATGAGTAATGGCTCATTTGATAATTTGGTGGCAAGGTTGATGCTGACAATATAGATATGCGACCCCTTCAGGGTCGGATTTTTCTCTTATCCTTGTTTCCTATAAAGATGGTACCCCTTCGGGGGACGCCTGATATAATTCAATGCAAAAGACTCAAACTTTTGAAATTCTTATTGATGATTTTTCATAGCTCCCAAATTGAAATATTTTTGTCAGTTAGAGATGATGGGGAAATTGCCACCGAAATTTCACATGAACGTTAGCAGGGTGGGGCGTGGAAGATCAAATTTCGTGACTGTTTGTTCACGGAGAAATTATTTATATTTCATACTTACATTAAAAAGCAGTTTCAATTTCCTGTTCTGATGAGCAAAAAGCAGAAGATGCCTATAAAAAATAGTGAACGACCTGTGGAATTTTGTATGGAATGCGGTGAGCAGCTTGCCGAATTCGATTTCAAATATTCCGATAAAGATGCGGATAAAGTCCGCAAGCAGGTCCGTAAATGCAGCCGCAGCAAGCGGTTGACGGGTGATATGTGCTCCCGCTATTTCATCAGCAGTGATCATGGTTTTGATGAACTGCTTCGTGATAAAGACGAATAACTCCCCCCTCACTCATTTTTCAAAAATAAGATAGTTCCATGCAACCTAACGACGATCGTTGTCAGCTTTTCTTTTCGCAATCATTTCAGAATCACTTTGGAGAAAAACTCCTCCGCACTGAACCTCTGCCTCCGCAGGGAAGTGACAGGAAGTATTACCGTCTGATTGGAAGCACGAAAAGCGCAATTGCTGCGGTGAATGGGGACTGGAAAGAGAACGATGCATTTCTCTCGTTTTCCCGTCATTTTAAGTCTTTGGGTCTGCCTGTACCGGGTATACTTGCTGAGGACCTTTCGATTGGAGCCTATATTGAAGAGGACCTGGGGGATCTGACTCTTTTCAGCTATCTGACGGAAGAGAGGAAAGAGCACGGGTTTTCGGATGCCATCATTGAAGTGTATAAAAAGGCGCTGACGCAGCTACCCCGTTTTCAGGTGTTGGGTGCAAAAGGTCTGGATTATAACAAATGCTACCCCCGCAGCAGTTTTGACCTGCAATCAATGATGTGGGACCTCAATTATTTTAAGTATTACTTTCTGAAACTTTCGGGTGTCCGGTTTGATGAACAGGCACTGGAAAACGATTATGAGGTGTTTACGAAGTTTCTGCTTTCAAGTGACTGCGAGTATTTTCTTTACCGGGACTTCCAGAGCAGAAATATCATGCTGGTAGAGGGGGAGCCCTACTTTATCGATTATCAGGGAGGAAGAAAAGGTGCTTTGCAGTATGATGTGGCATCGCTGCTGTATGATGCCAAGGCAGATATACCGCAGGAAGTGCGTCTGGAGCTGCTTGAGCATTATCTGACTGAACTTGAAAAGCTAATTCCGGTTGACCGGAAGACTTTCCTTGAATATTATTACGGCTATGTGCTGATCCGTATCATGCAGGCACTGGGGGCGTACGGGTACCGTGGTTATTATCAGCGGAAGGAGCATTTCCTGCTGAGTATTCCGTATGCAATCAAGAACCTGAAATGGCTTCTGGATCATGTTACCCTGCCGCTTGAGATACCAATGCTGAGAAATGTATGGGAGCAGCTGATTGAGATACATCTGAACCGTCCGCAGAATCTTATTCCTAAACTCACTGTTCAGATCACCAGTTTTTCATTCCGGAAAGGATACCCCGAAGATACCAGCGGTAATGGCGGAGGATTTGTTTTTGATTGCCGCGGGCTGCACAATCCGGGCAGATATCAGGAATATGTTAAGCTGACGGGGAACGATGAGCCGGTCATTGAGTTTCTGCGCAAGGAGGATGCGGTTGAGGAGTTTTTGTCGCATGTTTTCAGTCTGGTGGATAGTACGGTTGATAATTACCGGTCAAGAAATTTTTCGAATCTGAGTGTATCGTTTGGCTGTACCGGCGGGCAGCACCGTTCAGTTTATTGTGCAAACAGACTTGTCCAGCATCTGAAGACTGCCTACGATATCAATATCAAGCTAACACACCGTGAGATAGAGCGGATGCAGGCACAGGGAATACTCTGATGCAGGCGATGATTCTGGCAGCCGGACTCGGCACGAGACTTGGGCATCTGACGGCTGACCGTCCCAAGGCACTGGTTGAGATCAAAGGAAAAACCCTGCTGGAAATCACTGCACAAAAGCTTATTGCAGCCGGCTGTACGCATCTTATCATTAACGCCCATCATTTTGCCGACCAGATTGTTTCTTTTATTGAGACAAAGAATGGATTTGGGGTACAAACCGATATCTCAGTTGAAGATACGCTGCTGGATACCGGGGGTGGTATCCGGTTTGCATCCCGCTATTTTGAGCAAGCTCCCCTGCTGATACACAATGTTGATATTATCACTGATCTGGACCTCGCCGGTTTTTATGCAGCCGGGAGGGAGTTACAAGCAGATGCGCTTTTGGCAGTCAGACAACGGAATTCCAACCGGTATTTTTCATTTGATACGAGTATGCAGTTGCGGGGGTGGGAGTCAGTAAATCCGACAATTCGTA